>JALSHK010000417.1 GCA_026982275.1 Paracoccaceae bacterium
GCAAGGCGTGCCGATGGGAATACTTTTTGCCGGCTATCTGCGAGGCCGCACCCTGCCCGTGGCCGCTGCGCGTTTTCTGGAGGTTATCAACAGGGAACTGTCCCGGAAATTCGGGTAGCCGGTATATTGCAGCGCTTTTACAGCGTTTCGGCTTTTCATCGAGCCCGGGAAACATGCCCTGCCAGCGAGTCCGCAAAAGCGGTCATTGGCAGCGCCTGCTTCAAGCCCAAGTCGAAACGCTATGAATCGCCTTTTGCCCGCCGCTCGTGAAATGCTGCTGCAAAATCATCCAGTGCGCCCACTTCAATGGCCCGGCGCAACCCCGCCATAAGCTCCTGGTAATAATGCAGGTTGTGCCATGTCATCAGCATAGAGGAAATAATCTCGTTGGCCTTGAACACGTGATGCAGATAGGCGCGGGAATATCCGGTGCAGGCAGGGCATGTGCATTCGGGATCCAGCGGGCGGGGGTCATCACGGTGGCGCGCGTTTTTGATGTTGATCGCCCCCATCCGCGTGAGCGCCTGTCCATTGCGCCCCGAGCGGCTGGGCAACACGCAGTCAAACATATCCACCCCGCGCTGCACAGCACCCACAATATCGTCAGGCTTGCCCACCCCCATCAGATAGCGCGGCTTATCATCGGGCAGCATGCCAGGCGCATAATCCAGCACATCAAACATCGCCGCCTGCCCTTCGCCCACGGCCAGCCCGCCAATGGCGTAGCCGTCAAAACCGATCCCCTTCAAGGCCTCGGCGCTTTCCTCGCGCTGCTCGGGAAAAATGCTGCCCTGCTGGATGCCGAACAGCGCATGCGCGGGGCGCTCGCCAAAGGCATCCCTGGAGCGCTGCGCCCATCTCATCGATCGCTGCATCGACTCAAGCGACACCTCGCGCGTGGCCGGAAAAGGCGTGCATTCATCAAAGGCCATCACGATATCGGAACCAAGCATCGCCTGAATATCCATGCTGGTTTCGGGCGAAAGATAATGCTTCGAGCCGTCCACATGGCTTTTGAAGGTCACGCCCTTCTCGTCCAGCTTCCGAAGCCCCGTCAGGCTCATCACCTGAAATCCGCCGGAATCCGTCAGGATCGGCCCTGCCCAATTCATGAATTTGTGCAGGCCGCCAAGCCGCGCCATGCGCTCCGCCCCGGGCCGCAGCATCAGGTGATAGGTGTTGCCGAGCAAAATATCCGCCCCCGTCGCCTTTACACTTTCGGGCAGCATGGCTTTCACCGTGGCCGCCGTGCCAACCGGCATAAAAGCCGGCGTCTGAATATCGCCGCGCGCGGTCATGACCACGCCTCGCCGCGCCTTGCCATCCACGGCTGCGACCTTATACCCGAACATTTTTGTCATCTTTACCCCTAGACGTAGCCTTTGCTATTTCCTATATGTTTTATCAGGAATTCCAAGAGGCATAACATGAACGCTCAGACCGAACCCCTGATGGAAGGCACACCGCTGATCAAGCCCTCCTCCACCGATCATCCCCTTTATGAAGCACTGGTAGAGGCGTGCCGCTCGGTGCATGACCCCGAAATCCCTGTGAATATTTACGACCTTGGTTTGATTTATACAATCGAGATTTCCGAGGAAAACGAGGTTGAGGTCGCGATGTCGCTCACCGCGCCGGGCTGCCCTGTGGCGGGTGAAATGCCGGGCTGGGTGGCGGATGCCATTTCGTCGGTTGCCGGTGTTAAAAACGTCAATGTAGAGCTGGTATGGGAGCCGCAATGGGGCATGGATATGATGTCTGACGAAGCGCGACTTGAGCTTGGCTTTATGTAATTCGATCTTGAAACATGCAATTTGCAAGCGCTCCGAAACGGAGCGCTTTTTCTTTGCTGTATGAGTAAATATCTTCATCCAACAGCCCGAATAATAACATATTTTTCTTGTAACTTCATTGCCTTAATTTACTTTATTAAACCGGTTTAATAGTATCGGCCAATTGCAGCCGTTTTCGAATTTTCTTGCAAGGCCCGCTCGCTTTTGCCATGCTGCGCCCATGAGTTTTGACCTTTCAAATACCGCTGTGCTGACCGGCGATATCGTAAAATCCACAAGCTTCAACCGCGATGAGCGCAACGCGCTTTTCACCGCGCTCAAGCTCGGGGCCGCGGCAGTGGCCACGCTTCAGGGCGAGGATCCGCTTTTCGAGCGTTTTTCCGGCGATAGCTGGCAAATGCTGGCGCAGCCCCGCTTTGCCCTGCGCGCCTGCCTGTTACTGCGGGCCCATATCCGGCAGGAAAGCAAAGCCTTCGAGACCCGTATTTCGGTGGGAGTGGGCGCGATCGAGCCGCTATCCAGGGAGGGGCTGGGGGCCTCGGACGGCCCAGCGTTTCAAGACTCCGGGCGGGGGCTTCAAGCCCTGAGAGGCGGGCAGTATTTCACCAGCAACGCCCGGAACCGCGCCGTTTTTATCCTCGCCGATGAAATATCCAAACGCTGGACCCAAGCGCAAGCGCGAGTGCTCGCCATCAGCCTGATGCGCCCCCGCCCCACCCAGACCGCCATCGCCAGCCAGGTGGGCATCGCGCAGCAATCGGTGCTGAACCACCAAAGCGCTGCCGGAGAACCTGCGCTTTTGGCGGCACTGGAAGATATAGAACACAGCCCCTAAAGCCTGTTATTGCGAATAACAGCCCCTAAAGCCTGTTAAAGGATGCCCATGATCGACACCCTTATCGCCCTGCTTTTTGCCCATATTCTGGCTGATTTTATGCTGCAAACCGGCTGGATGGTGGCGCATAAGCGCAATCCGGCTGTGCTGCTTGGGCATATTGCCATCGTCGCCGGGCTTTCATATGCGGCGCTGGGATTCATCGGCCATTGGGTGGTTCTGGCCCTGGCGGCGAGTCATTTGTTTATTGACGCAATCAAGGTCTATTGGCCCGCCAATGGCTGGCGCGCGTTTTTGCTGGATCAGGCTTTGCATATCGTTGCGATTCTGATGGTCGCCACCCAGTTTCCAGCGCTCTACAGCACCGGAATCTGGCAAGATTACGGATTGCTCGCTTCGCCGCCTTCATGGCTGGCCCGCATTCCCGATAGCTGGATTTCGGCACTTCCCGAAATAATGCTGCTCATTGGCGGGCTGGTTCTGGCCACGAGGGGCGGTGGCTTTTTTATTGGCCTGTTTATGGGACCGCTCGCGCCGGACGCACCCGGGGGTCTGCCAAAAGCCGGCGCGATTATTGGCAATCTCGAGCGCGGGCTGGCCTTTTTATTCATCCTGTCGGGCCAACCGCAAAACATCGGCTTTCTGCTGGCCGCCAAATCGGTGCTGCGCTTCAGCAGTGCCAAGGAGGACCGCGCGGTCTCGGAATATGTCATCATTGGCACGCTTTTGAGCTTTGGCTGGGTGATCGCAGTTTCCATCGGCGTGCTGGCCCTGCGTGAATTGATCGCATGAGGCTTGTTTCGGGCGGCTATAGCGCCTAAATTAGGCCCAAAGAAGGGGAATAATATGTTCAGCATTCCAGGCAAAGCCGCCGTTTCAATGACACCGACCGCCGCCAGGCAGATCACCAAACTCATGCAGTCCGGCGGCAAAAAAGGCCTGCGAATTGGTGTCAAAAAGGGCGGCTGCGCGGGCATGGAATACACCATGGATTATGTTGATGACATTGACCCGAATGACGAGGTGATCGAGCAGGACGGTGCGCGGGTGATGATTGCCCCGATGGCGCAGATGTTCCTGTTTGGCACCGAGATCGATTATACCACTTCCTTGCTTGAATCCGGTTTCGAGTTCAAAAACCCCAACGTGACCGAGGCTTGCGGCTGCGGAGAATCGGTGAAATTCGCGGGCATGTAATGGGGGTCGGCACCGCTGAAATCGAATTTGCAAAAGAGCTGTTTGCGCAGGTCGGCGAAATCACCACCCGCAAGATGATGGGCGGGCTTTCGATCTATGCCAACGGCAAGATCTTTGCCATGATGCGCCAAGACGGGCGGCTGTATATCAAAGCCACCACCGGCGCGCTCGCCGAGCGGCTGGATGCCGCAGGCGCTATGCTGTTTACCTATGATAAGAAAGACGGCAAGCAAGGCCATATGAATTACTGGACATTGCCCGAAGCCGCGCTGGATGACCCCGACGCGGCTTGCCATTGGGCCAATGCGTCGCTCGACGCCAACTGAAGGAAAAAAACATGGGACGTAAAAAACTAGCCGCCGGCAATTGGAAAATGAACGGGGTGAAGGCTTCGCTTGGCGAGATCGAAGCGCTGGTATCCGCCTTCACCACGCCACCGAATTGCGACGTTCTGATCTGCCCGCCCGCCACGCTGCTCGCGCCTATGGCAGCGGTATCGCGGGGCATTAGCGTGGGCGGTCAGGATTGCCACGCCAATGAATCCGGTGCCCATACCGGCGATATTTCAGCCGAGCAGCTGGCCGATGCGGGCGCAACCGCCGTGATCGTCGGACATTCCGAGCGCCGCGCCGATCACGGCGAAAGCGATGCCGATGTGCAGGCCAAAGCCCAGGCCGCATGGCGCGCAGGGCTGATGGCGGTGATCTGCGTTGGCGAGACCGAAGCCGAGCGCGATGCGGGGCAAGCGCTTTCCATCGTAGGCGGGCAGATGGCCGGCTCCGTTCCGGCCGGCGCAACAGGCGCAAATACCGTGCTGGCCTATGAGCCGGTCTGGGCGATCGGCACCGGCAAGGTTCCCACATTGGAAGATATTGCCGAGATGCATGATTATATGCGCGCCGAGCTGGCCAAGAGCCACCCTGCCGAGGCCGAAAACATCCGCTTCCTTTATGGCGGCTCGGTAAAACCCGGCAATGCCGCCGAGATATTTTCTGTCAGCAATGTAGACGGCGCGCTTGTGGGTGGGGCTTCGTTAAAAGCCGCTGATTTTGGCGGCATTATCAAGGCCGCTTCTGAAGCTTAGATACTCGTTACATGGGCCAAGCCGCCAGCGGCTAACCTGCCATTTTGGCTTCCAGCGGGTCTTCCAGCCCGTAATGCTGGGCAAGGCGTTGCAGCGCGATCCGCAGCACCACCTTGCCCGAGCGCGCCGACCAGCCAAGGCGCTTCTCGGCTTTTTCCAGCCCGTCCAGAAAGCAACACACCCGAAAGGCGATATCCGCCAGCCCCGGCCCCAGCGCGCTAAGCGCCCTGGACACCCGCGCCCGCGCCGCACTTGGCCCCTCGGCGGGGGTATTGTCACTAAAGCCGCCGCGCGAGGCCGAGGTTAAAAATCGATCCCAGTTTTGCGCCACGCGCGGCCCCATATGCGCCAGCTCGAAATCCTCGCGCAAGCGCTCGCCTGCCGTGATCTGGGCAGGGGAAAGAAAGGCGTTGCCATCCGGCCCGCGCTTGCGCCCCAGCAGGCTCAGCGGGCTTTCGGCGATATTATAGCGCACCCGCTTGATGCTGCCATCCTCCGAAAGGCTGATATCGCGCTCGCCGATTTCCTGATGCTGCGCCGCAAAGCCGCCATCCTCGGCCAGCATCCGGCGCAGGGCCGCGCGGCCAATGCCGGTGATTTTATACCGCCCCACCGCGCCGATCTTCTTGCCGCTGATCCATTCTTGCAGCGCAAAGCGATGCACGATACCGGTCTCTACCGTGGCAACTTTGCGCGGATCCTGCCCCGCCACCTCTTTGAACACCGCCGCTTTGGGCATCTGCTTGCTCGAAAGCAAAAACGTGCCGTTTTCGGAAAGATGCCGCAAGATGCGCTTGGCTTCTGAATTGGTGGTCGGGGTCTTGGCCATGTCTGATTGCTCCGGATTCTGTGGTAGGAAATCCCGGGCCACCGCGTCCAGCGCTTCGTCGACCAAAGGGTCCTCTCGCCGCTCTTCGTATTTGCGAACCTGACGCAAAACCGTAGAAGCATGGACCCCCTTTTGACGTGCGATCTGGCGCAGAGGAACACCGAGTGTTGTATGGCTAAGATAGGTTACCGCAATTTCAGGAACCCAATCGGGCAGCGACTTTGTTAGCGGACCCAGATTGGCGAAAGTGTTGGAATTTGCCTCAGTGTCGTGTGTCACTTTCTC
>JALSHK010000418.1 GCA_026982275.1 Paracoccaceae bacterium
TTGATTAAAATTTTAGAGAAATCGTTAATAGACTGTGGAGGTATACATACTGTTAACCATTCAACGAGGATCAGTATATTAATCAAATGTTATCAAGTGACTACAGCAGAGAACTGTGAAACTACATTAAGCGCAACGGCCGAAAATGCGGGGTATGCTTCGGGATATTCATCATTTAACGGAGGTCAAAATGACCCGTATCCCGACCAATACCGCCCCGCTATCGCGCCCAAGAATATTGATGCAAGCCGCGCGGATCTGCGCCAAGGGCTACCGCCGCGAAACCATGCTGCCTGCCCTGCTCGGGGCCAGCAGCGCCAAGGTGGTAGACCTGCTGACAGAAAAGGAGCGCGCGCTGGAAGCCGGACGCCGCGCGCAGGATGGCACCTATAGCGCACAGACCCATGTCGAGGTGCTGTCCGCATTACTATCGGAGATTAAAAAAGCCGCTTAATAAATTGATTTTACACAAAACTATCCGGCATAGATTCTTTCTTTCTGGCGATATAGGCTTTGAGAGCTTCATCAATCGCCGGATCTATCGGCGGCTGTTTATAGTCGTTCAGCAGTTGCTTCACGCGGCTATTGGCGAGCTGCATCGCATCAAGGCTGCCCTCCTGCTCCCATTGCTCGAAGGGCTTGTAATCCAGCACATTTGTGCGCCAGAAGGCGGTTTTGAAATTGGCTTGTGTGTGTTCACAGCCCAGATAATGCCCGCCCGGGCCAACCTCGGCAATCGCGCCCATGGCTTGGCCGTTTTCGGAAATATCCACCCCCGCCGCCAGCGCATGCAACGCCCCGAGCTGATCCGCATCCAGCACGAATTTTTCAAAGCTCGATACCAGCCCGCCCTCCAGCCAGCCACAAGCGTGTAACATAAAGTTTACCCCGCCGAGCAGCGCGGCATTCAGCGTATTGGCGGTTTCATAGGCCGCCTGCGCATCGGGCAGTTTGGCCCCGCAGAGCCCGCCGCCGGAGCGAAATGGCAACCCCAAGCGGCGCGCCAGCTGCCCTGCCCCATATAATATTTTGCTGGCTTCGGGCGTGCCGAATGTTGGCGCGCCCGAGCCCATATCGATCGAAGTTACAAAGGCACCAAAAATAACCGGCGCGCCCGGGCGGATGAGCTGGGAATAGGCAATGCCCGCCAGCGCCTCCGCCAGCACCTGCGTTAGGGTGCCGGCTACAGAAACCGGCGCCATCGCTCCGCCCACGATGAAGGGCGAAATAATGCAGGCCTGCCCTGCGGCGGCATATACCTCCAGCGCGCCGACCATGATCGGATCAAAGGTGAGGGGCGAATTGATGTTGATCAGAGAGGTCATCACCGCGTTTTCATCAACAAATTTTTCACCGAACAGGATCTTCGACATTTCCACCGAATCCAGCGCCCGCTCGGGCGCAGTCACCGATCCCATATAGGGTTTATCGCTCAGGGTCATATGCGCATAAAGCATATCCAGATGGCGCTTGTTGACCGCCACGTCGGTAGGCTCGCAGACCGTGCCGCCGGAATGGTGAAGGTATTTGCTCATATAGCCCAATTTCACGAATTTTCTAAAATCCTCAATGGTGCCATAGCGCCGCCCGCCATCCAGATCGCGCACAAAGGGCGGGCCATAGACCGGCGCCAGCACCAGCGTTTTGCCGCCGATTTCTACCGTGCGATCGGGGTTGCGGGCATGCTGGATGATGCGGCTCGGGGCCGTGGCGCAAAGCTGGCGCGCCAGCCCGCGCGGAATGCGCACGCGGTCGCCCTGCACATCCGCCCCCGCTTCGCGCCAGCGGGCAAGTGCCTCGGGGCAATCCGCAAAGCTGACGCCGATTTCCTCCAAAATGGTTTCGGCATTGGCCTCGATGATCTCGATCGCTTCTTCGGTCAGAATCTCGAAATTCGGGATATTGCGTTCGATATATTTAACACTCTCGAAGCTGATATTTCCTCGCGCGGCCCGCCGCGCCGCGCCGCCCCCGCGCCCTGGCCGACGCGAGGTGGATAGAGGAGAAGTGGCGGCACGAGACATAGCAGGCTCCATAGCAAAGGTTTGGCAAAATATAGAAGCTTGTGGCGGGGCGATGCCCTACATTCCCGTCTGATTGCGCGAAATATGCGACATTTAACGCAAAATCCGGCTGCAAAACAGAATATCTGCGGTTTTCCGCCGATCACGCCTGAATCTGCCAGCCGGAGCAAAACCATCCAGAAATCCAGTTTTTCGGCCTTGACCGGCTTCGCGTAAAAGCATATCCGACACGCCGGAATTTATTATATTATTACTGGAGTAATCATGTTTCGACGCTTTTTTCTGATCCCGCTTGTTTTGTCTATCGCTTTATCGCCCGGAATTTCTCCGGCTTTCGAGCCTGCAAAAAGGGGGGAGTTGTATCAGGCCCTGCTGGGTATCGATTTCTCTGGCCGCCAGCGGATGCTTTCCCAGCGTATTGCCGGGCTTTCATGCCTGGTATATATGGGTATCGATGCCGAAACCCATGCCCAGGAGGCCCTGGAAGCCGGTGCCACATATAGCCGGACTCTGGAATACCTTCTTGTTGGGCATGCGGAAACCGGCCTGGCAGCCCAAAGCGACACGCGGGTTTTGCAGGCGCTTGTCGAAGCCCGGGATGCATTCGGGCCGCTTTCCGATCTATTGACCGTTTTCGAGGGTAGCAGCACGATTTCCACCCAGCGGCTGGAAGCGATATCGGCACGATCCAGCGAGGTGTTTGAAGCCTCGAAAAACCTGACCAACCAGATACAGGCATCCAGCACGAAGGCGCTTGAAGAACTGCCGCTGATCAACGCGATGATCATCAATATTTCCGGCCGCCAGCGCATGCTTGCCGAAAAAGCCTTTAAGGCATTTTGTCTGTCGCAAGCCGGAATTAATGTGGAGCACAATCTGGAGCGGCTGGACAATACCGTCACGATTTTTCACAACACCATGGACGCGCTGGTTAATGGGATGCCCGGTGTGATCCTGCCCCCACCAAACCGGATTATCAAAGCCAAGCTGGAAGAAGCAAGAGCGGTTTGGCTACCGGTAAAGGCTATTCTGGAGCGGGCGCTGGCGGGAGAGCGCCTCGGATATGAAGAAATACACTTCACCACCGAGGAGCTGGAAACCATCCGGATGTTGATGAACGAAGCCGTAAAACTTTATGAGGAATCCGGGGACAGCAGGAATTAACCGGCTAAAATATCGTCTTCGGGGCTTGTGAAAATCCGCACTTGGGCCTAACTAGCCCCATGACAGATACATCCCATGACCGCCTTTTGATAATCGACTTCGGCTCACAGGTAACGCAGCTGATCGCGCGCCGCCTGCGGGAGCTGAATGTCTATTGTGAAATCCATCCGTTTAACAAGGTGGATGCCGGTTTTCTGGTGGCTTTTGCTCCGAAGGCGGTAATCCTCTCGGGTGGCCCTGCCAGCGTGATTGACGAAGGCTCCCCCCGCCCGCCCGAAGCGGTCTTTTCGCTTGGCGTGCCGGTGCTGGGCGTGTGCTATGGCCAGCAGGTGATGATGCATATGCTGGGCGGCAAGGTGGAAACCGGCCATGGCACCGCCGAATTCGGCCGCGCATATGTAACGCAAGAAGGCAGGCTGCCGCTGCTTGAGGGCTGGTTTGCGGACGGGGACGAGCAAGTCTGGATGTCTCATGGCGATCATGTGAGCAAAATCGCACCGGGGTTCGAGGTATTTGGCACCTCACCCAATGCGCCTTTTGCCATCACGGCGGATATGTCCCGCAATTTCTTTGCCGTTCAATTTCACCCCGAGGTGCATCACACCCCGAACGGTGCCAGGCTTTACGAAAATTTCATCAAGCTGGCCGGCTTTACCGGCGATTGGACCATGGGTGCCTACCGCGAAGAAGCGATTCGAAAGATCCGCGAGCAAGTCGGCTCGGCACAGGTAATCTGCGGGCTTTCAGGCGGGGTCGATAGCTCGGTGGCGGCGGTTTTGCTGCACGAAGCCATCGGCGATCAGCTGACCTGCGTATTTGTCGATCACGGGCTTTTGCGGCAAAACGAGGCCGAAGAGGTCGTGAAAATGTTTCGCGACGAATACCATATGCCGCTGATCCATGCCGATGAGCGCGAGTTGTTTCTGGGCGAGCTGGACGGGCAATCAGACCCCGAAACCAAGCGCAAAATCATTGGCCGGCTGTTTATCGCCGTGTTTCAGAAGCATGCGGCAGCGGTGGGCGGGGCGAAATTCCTTGCCCAAGGCACGCTTTATCCCGATGTGATTGAAAGCGTCAGCTTTTCCGGCGGGCCAAGTGTTACCATCAAGAGCCACCATAATGTCGGCGGCTTGCCTGAAAAGATGGGGCTGAAGCTGGTGGAGCCGCTGCGCGAATTGTTCAAAGACGAGGTGCGCGCGCTCGGGGTGGAGCTGGGCCTGCCAAAATCCTTCATTGGTCGCCATCCCTTCCCCGGCCCCGGCTTGGCCATTCGCTGCCCCGGCGAGATCACCCGTGAAAAGCTGGAGATCTTGCGCAAGGCCGATGCAGTTTATATCGACCAGATCCGCAAACACGGGCTGTATGATGAAATCTGGCAGGCTTTTGTGGCTATCCTTCCTGTGCGCACTGTCGGGGTGATGGGCGATGGCCGCACCTATGATTTCGCCTGCGCGCTGCGCGCCGTGACCAGCGTGGATGGCATGACGGCGGATTATTACCCCTTCAGCCACGAATTCCTTGGCGAGACGGCGACGCGGATCATCAACGAGGTCGAGGGCATTAATCGCGTGACCTATGATATTACCTCCAAGCCGCCGGGAACGATTGAGTGGGAATAGCGGGTATGCCTGAAGCCGCTCCATAGGCGGCTCGCAAACAGGAGATTGACATGGCAAAAGTATTTCTGGACGGGCTGTTGGTGGCCCAT
>JALSHK010000419.1 GCA_026982275.1 Paracoccaceae bacterium
GACCAAGCTGCTGGTCTGGATGATGCCGGTAATGTTCTTGCTGGTGGCGCTGATCCTGCTTTTCAGCAGCTTTATGTGGGTGATAAATGCCAGCGAAACCACCGGCACGGTAACGGAGGTATTTGAATGGCAGGCCGATAATGCGGTGGAAAACGGGCTGGTGCTGTATGGTCCGGTATTTGAATATCAATGGAGCGATGGCAGCCTGACAACCGGCGCACTCGGGCTTTCCTCGCCGGAATACAATTTTGAAATCGGCTCCGAGCATAGCATTCTTTTTGATCCGCTGATCAAGGGGAATGTACGGCTGCCGGGCTTTATGTTCAATTATTTGCTGGGCGCAATCATTATGTCGGTCGCAGCGATGTTTGGGCTTATCTCCCTTGTTTTATGGCTCTGGGTCAAATCTATCGCTCGCAAACGTGATCAAAAAGAGGCTGCAACATGAAATCCGCCGTTATTGTTTTTCCGGGGTCAAATTGCGATCGTGATCTTGCCATCGGGCTGGAGCGCGCCTCGGGCAAGCCGGCCGAGATGGTCTGGCACAAAGAGGCGAGCCTGCCTGACGGGCTGGATGTGGTCGCCCTGCCCGGCGGGTTTTCTTTTGGCGATTATCTGCGCTGCGGCGCCATTGCCGCGCGGATGCCGATCATGCGGGCCGTGGTTGAATTTGCCAATAAAGGCGGGCATGTGATTGGCGTATGCAACGGCTTTCAGGTGCTGATCGAATCCGGGCTGTTGCCGGGGGCTTTGATGCGCAATTCCGGGCTGAAATTTGTTTGCAAAGATGTGGATCTGGTAACCGCCACCACCGATAGCCCCTTCACCCATAGCCTGCAAAAGGGCCAGCGCCTCACCGTGCCTGTAGCCCACCATGACGGCAATTACATCGCGGATGACGAGCTATTGCTGAAACTGCATGGCGATGATCGCATCGCCTTTACCTATGCGGAAAACCCAAATGGCTCGGTGGACAATATCGCCGGCATTCTCTCGGAAAACCGCCGGGTGCTGGGCATGATGCCCCACCCAGAGCGGCTGAATGATCCGGCCCTGGGCGGTAATGATGGCAGCCATATTTTCGAAAGCCTGGCCAAGGGCCTGATGGCCAACGCTTGATCGGCCGGCATGGCGGCGCGTAAAGCCAGGCCCGCTTGATAGCGTAGCACTGGCGCCGCCCTTTAACCTTGTTCGATATGTCAACAAGCGAAGGGCTTTCAGCGCGGCGCGGATGAACCGCTTCCAGAAGCGATCCGTCTTCGCGCCGCCCCAAGGGCTACATCCAGGTCGAGCGGTCGCCCTCCATCCCCGCATACATGCCCGCGACCTGCTCGCCATAGCCGTTAAACAGCTGCGTCGGCACTCTATCATCCTGCCCCAGCGGTTTTTCCGTCGCTTGAGACCAGCGCGGATGATCCACTTCGGGGTTCACATTGGCCCAGAAGCCGTATTCGCGGGCGTTGAGCGTCTCCCAGAAGCTTTTGGGCTTGCGTGTGGTGAAGGTGATTTTCGAGATCGACTTGATTGATTTGAACCCGTATTTCCAGGG
>JALSHK010000420.1 GCA_026982275.1 Paracoccaceae bacterium
TGGCGGTATTTTCACCCCGACCGAAGCGGCGGCAGTAGCCTCGGTTTATGCCTTTATCGTGGCGGTGTTTATCTATCGCGATATGGGCCCTTTGAAAAACCGGCCATGGATCGCGCCTGAAAAGCTATCTACCGCGCAGCTTGGCTTGCGGATGTGGACCTTTTCGTTCTTTGCTTTTGTCAGCTATTATGTCCTTGCCAAGCTGATCGGAATCGAGACCTGGATCGCGCTCACGCTGGCCTTGGGCTTCTCGGTCATGGCCTTTGCCCTTGGCTGGATTTTTCGCCATCGTCCCGATCTATCGGGGCAGGCGGTGCTGTTCTATATGCTTGTTCTTGGGGTATTGCCCGCCGCGCTGATCCTGATGGTAAGCTTTTCTTCTTCATGGGATGCGGTCGAGGCGATGTTTGTCAGCTCGCACCCCGATCGGAGCTTTGCCGCCACTGCCGGACAGTTTGCGGTATATTGGCTATGGCCGGTATTCTATATCGCTCTGGTGCTGGGCGGGTTCGTATTGATGGCAACGCTGTTTATCTTCTCCTTGCGGGCCGCCTCCAACCGGCTGATCGAGGTCGATGGCGGCTATCGTGAAACCGTTGTAGACGGCGGCAAAAGCCTGCTGCGCGGGGTTGGGGAAATTGCGCTCTATGCCATCCCCTCTCTGGTCAGCCGCGATACCAAAAACACCCTGTTCGAGGCCGGCAAGCTGACCGTCACCCTGATGTTTATCATCGCCAACGCACTGTTGCTGGCCCATGTTCTGACCGAAGAGCAGATCCCGCAGCAGATTGCCACCGCCATGCTTAGCGTGGGCTTTGGCGCGATCATGTTCCTGGTGATCGTCAATATAATCCTCTTGATCGGCGGGCAATTCATGGAACCTTCCGGGCTGATTGTGATCGTGGCACCGCTGGTATTTCCGATTGCCATCGAGCTGGGGATTGATCCGATTCACCTCGGCATCATCATGGTGGTGAATATGGAGATCGGTATGATAACGCCACCGGTAGGGTTGAACCTGTTTGTAACCTCGGGCGTGGCAAAAATGCCGATGATGCGGGTGGTGCGTGCCTCGCTTCCATGGCTTGGCATACTGTTTGTTTTCCTGATTATGGTCACATATATGCCATTCATCTCTACCGTGCTGCCCAATGCAATCATGGGTCCGGAGATTATACTGAAATAGCAGGGATACCACGGCGACCCCCACCTTCGCAGGCCCCCGGGCTGGCGAAGGTGGTATTCATTTGCGCATATTTGTGCTATGGTTTGCCCAACGCAGCCAAAACCGGCGCATTCGGGCAAGATCGAGGCAAAAATGGAATTTTCCCGCAGAACCCTGCTATCCGCGATTGGCTTTTCCGGCCTTGGCCGCATCGTGCAGGCCAATACCGATACCGCAGATATGATCGTCGTATTCAAGCAAAGCCGCCGGCTTGTGCTCTATAATAACGGCCAGCCGATCCGCGACTATAAAATCGGGCTGGGCTGGGCACCGGAAGGAGACAAATCTGTCGAGGGTGACGGGCGCACCCCCGAGGGTAGCTA
>JALSHK010000421.1 GCA_026982275.1 Paracoccaceae bacterium
GGGGCATCGCCCCTGCCGAGGCGAAGCCGAGGCCACGGCGCCGCAGCCCGCTTTTGAAGTTTACTTCAAAAGCGCCGCCATTTGGCGGCATGGTGCAGAAATAAAGGGTATTCCCAGCTTCAAACGGTGCTCTCCCGCCCGTCAGCCGCCTTGTTACTGGCGCAACAAGGCGCCTCCCGTTGGGCTTGGCCTCGGCTTCGCCATCGGCGGGGGATTTCATCCCCCCGCGCCAAGGCGCTCCCCCCTGAACAGGAAAGATCAGCCGAGGGGTTCAGGCTGCCATATCAAGGCCGGTGATTTTGGCTTTCTCGACCAGCTCACCGACAAAGGCATTGGCGGCTTTGGCCCAGTTGGCTTTTTCCACCATCTCGATGATTTGTGCCTCGACAGCCTTAAAGGGCAACACATCACCCACGGCCTTGGCGTCCAGTCGCAAAATATGAATACCATAGCGCGTTGGCACCGGCGCGAGGCTTAGCTGCCCGACTTCCATCGCATCCATTGCCCGCTCGAATTCGGGCACGGTATCGCCCGAGACCAACTGGCCGAGCTGGCCGCCGGAATCCCTTGACGGGCAATCGCTCAGCTCTTTGGCAAGCGCTGCAAAATCGCGCGGGCTGGCTTGAAGCGTGGCTAATGCGGCTTTGGCTTTATTATAGGCCTCGTCGCGTGCGCCAATATCCTCTGGATCGGCAGCAAACAGAATATGGCTTGGCTCGTAAAGCGTAGGTGCGCGAAACAGATCCGGATTATCGGTGTATACTTTTTTGACCGCACCGGCCGCAGGCGGATCCGGGGTTAGGGTGACTTCCAGAATCTCGCGGATCATGGCCTCGTCCAGGGTTTCGGTCTTGCCCGGCTCCAGCTCTTTGGGGGACGGGTTTAGCCCCCATTCGCGGGCGGCTTGCAGCAGCAGCTCGCGGATCACCAGCGCGCGCGCGCCGGCTTTCCATGCCCAGCCGGGCTTGTTTTTCGGCGCGTTGTGGTTTTGGGCCTCTGCCGCGATATCCGCAGCAGAGATTTCCACACCATTCACCGAAATATCGGGCATAAGGGGTTTGGGCCTGGTCATTTTGAACCTCCTTTACGCGAGCGCACAACCTGATAGCCTTTGCGCCACGGGGTAATATAGCGGACGGGCACGCTAAGCATATGCACCAGCCGGGTGAACGGAAATAGCAGGAAGATCGTCAGGCCAAGAAAGATATGCAGCTTGAAGATCAGGGCGGAATCCGCGATATAGCTCGCGGCTTGGGGATCAAAGAAGATAATACCCTGCGCCCAGCTCATGAATTTCACCATCTCGCCGCCATCCAGATGCTGGATAGAGACAAATATAGTGGCAATGCCGAGCAGCAATTGCAGCATGAGCAGCACCAGAATACCGGTATCGGCAAAGCTGGAGTTTTTGCGAATGCGAGGATCAAGCAAGCGGCGCGCCAGCAGCATCGAGCCGCCGACCAGCGCCATTATGCCGGCAATACCACCGGCTACCACGGCCAGCGTTTGCTTGAATTCATTGCTGACGCCAAGCGCATGGAAAATG
>JALSHK010000422.1 GCA_026982275.1 Paracoccaceae bacterium
CAAGCTGACGCGATACGGCATTGATTGCTATGCCTATGCGCTGCTGGCGATGGGGCAGATTGATCTGGTGATCGAGGCGGGGCTGAATGCCTATGATGTGCAGGGGCCGATCGGCGTGGTGCAGGGCGCGGGCGGGATCGTGACCAACTGGCAAGGCGGGCCGGCGCATGAGGGCGGACAGATCATCGCGGCGGGGGATGCGCGCCTGCATGAAGCGGCGCTGGAAATCCTAAACCGCGGTTAAAACCGCGAATCCGGCGATCTCGCTGGCTTGCTGGCTGGCCCCCAGCACATCGCCGGTTTGCCCGCCAAGGGATTTGCGGGCCAGCGCCATGATGGCCAGAGCCGCCAGCGCCATCAGCGCCAGAACCCAGAGCGCCCCCCAGCCAAAAGCGATAAAGCAAAGCGCTGCGCCAATCAAAACCGCCAAGCCCGCCGTGGCCCGCTCTGGCCGCCCCGCCTTGGCCGACATCCCGCCCGCCCGCGCATTTGGCAAGCCCGCCATCACCACCACCATAGCCGCGCGAGATCCCGCCCCGAGCGCCGCCAGCCCAAGCGGCAGCTCCGCCCCCTCAAGCGCGGAAATGCCGAAATATCGGGCAAGGATCGCCAAAATCAGCGCCAGCGCGCCGTAGGTGCCGATGCGGCTGTCTTTCATGATTTCCAGCCGGCGTTCGCGGCTGAAGCCGCCGCTGCCATCGGCAAAATCGGCCAGCCCGTCCTCGTGCAGCCCGCCGGTGATCGCTATTTGAAAACCCAGAATAAACACCGCCACCATCGGCGCGGAAACCCCGATCCATAGCAGCCCCCAGCCCAAGCTGCCTGCCACCGCGCCAATGGCGGCCCCGACCAGCGGATAGGCCCATGCCGCAGCCGCCCCGCGCGCGCCCGCATGGGCGTGGTCAGCGGGCAGGGGCAGCCGCGTGAGCAGCAAAAAGGCGGCGGTGATATCGCGGATTTCGGGCTTCATGTCTAAAATTATCACTCCGGATTCTTTTATGGCTCAACATTTGCCAGCATATCTTCTATTACGGGGGGAAATCAAAATGTGAAAGCCCCTTGATTATGCCCGAATTTTCCAGCCTTGAAGCCTTTGCCGAAATCCTGACCACTGCCCCCGCGCCCGATCCGCAGGTTCTGGCCGAGGCGACGACGCGCAATGCCATGCTGACCAAGCCCCCTGCGGCGCTGGGGCGGCTGGAGGATATCGCGCTTTGGTATGCGGCGTGGCGCGGGCAGGTGGCACCGCAGATATCCGCGCCGCAAGTGCTGGTTTTTGCCGGTAATCACGGGGTGGTGGCGCAGGGGGTTTCGGCCTTTCCCGCCGAGGTAACGGCGCAAATGGTTGGCAATTTCGAGGCGGGCGGCGCGGCGATCAACCAGCTCTGCAAGGTGGCGGGGGCCAGGATGAAGGTGATCGCGCTGGAGCTGGAGACCCCGACCAGGGATTTCACGATCGAGCCGGCGATGAGCGAGGCGGAAACCGTTTCGGCCTTGCAGCAGGGCTGGGATTCGGTGGATGCCACGGCTGATC
>JALSHK010000423.1 GCA_026982275.1 Paracoccaceae bacterium
AGACCGGTTCTGGCAAGACCGTGGGCTTTGGCCTTGCGATTGCCCCGAGCATTCTGGAAGGCGACAGCTTTGGCCCGGCTGCCGCGCCTTTGGCGCTGGTGATCGCCCCCACCCGCGAGCTGGCGCTTCAGGTGAAGCGCGAGCTGCAATGGCTATATGCTGGCGCGGGCGTGCGCATGGCTTCCTGCGTGGGCGGCATGGATATGCGCGAGGAGCGGCGGAATCTGTCTCGTGGCGCGCATATCGTTGTGGCCACCCCCGGGCGCTTGCGTGATCACATCATGCGGCACTCGATTGACCTGTCAGACCTGCGCGCCGTGGTGCTGGATGAAGCCGATGAAATGCTGGATCTGGGCTTTCGCGAGGATCTGGAATTCATTCTTGAAGCCGTGCCAGAAGAGCGCCGCACGCTGATGTTCTCGGCCACGGTGCCAAAAATGATCGCAAATCTGGCGAGGAATTACCAGCGTGACGCGGTGCGGATTTCCACCAGAGACGAGCGCAAGCAGCATGCCGATATCGAATATCGCGCCCTGAATGTGGCCCCGCGCGACAGTGAAAACGCCATTATCAATGTGCTGCGCTTTTACGAGGCCAAAAACGCGCTGGTATTTTGCAATACCCGCGCCATGGTCAATCGCCTCACCACACGGTTTTCCAATCGCGGATTTTCGGTGGTGGCGCTTTCGGGGGAGCTTTCGCAGAATGAGCGCAGCCACGCATTGCAAGCCATGCGCGATGGCCGTGCGCGGGTATGTGTGGCCACCGATGTGGCGGCGCGCGGCATTGATCTGCCCAATCTGGAGCTGGTGATCCATGCCGATCTGCCCTCCAATTCCGAGACGCTTTTGCACCGTTCAGGCCGCACCGGCCGCGCCGGGCGCAAGGGCGTGAGCGCGCTGATCGTGCCGCCCAAAGCGCGGCGCAAGGCCGAGCGCCTGCTGGGCGGCGCCAAGGTGAAGGCCGAATGGTCGGCTGCCCCTGCCGCTGCCGATGTGCGTGCGCGCGACGATCTGCGCCTGATGGAAAACCCCTCGTGGAACGAGGCGGTGGAGGAGAGCGAGCGCGAAACCGTGGAGGCCCTGACCACGCGCTTTAGCCCCGAGCAGCTGGCGGTGGCCTTTCTGCGGGTCTATTCCGAAGGCCAATCCGCGCCCGAGGAGCTGGGCGATGCCGGTGCTGCGCCTGCCCCGCGCGGCAAATTCGGCCCCGGGGTCTGGTTTTCGATCAATGTCGGGCGCAAGGATAATGCCGAGGCGCGCTGGCTGCTGCCGATGCTGTGCCGCTCGGGCGACATCAATAAAGACGATATCGGGGCCATTCGCATCCAGCCCGCCGAGACCTTTGTCGAGATTCTGAAAACCAGCGTGGACGGGTTTTTGCAAACAATCGGCTCCAAAATGCTGCTGGAAGCCGGGGTGAAAATAACCCTGCTGGATAAAGCGCCTGATCTGGGCAAATCCGATGGCAATTTCAAGGGCAACAAGCGCAAGCCGCGCGAAGAGGGGGCTGCCCCGCGCGAGGC
>JALSHK010000424.1 GCA_026982275.1 Paracoccaceae bacterium
TGGCCGAGCGCATGCAAAATGCCCGCTTTGGCGATGCGCTGGTGGACCACCACACCTATGTGATCGTTGGCGATGGCTGCCTGATGGAGGGCATTTCCCACGAGGCTATTGATTTTGCAGGCAATTTAGGCTTGGGCAAAATGATTGTGATGTGGGACGACAATTCGATCTGCATCGATGGCGATACCGCGCTTTCCACCGGCACCGACCAGATGAAGCGTTTTGACGCCGCCAAATGGCACACCATCGCGGTGGATGGGCATGATAACGAAGCCGTGGCCAGGGCGATCGAGGCGGCCAAGGCCGATCCACGCCCGAGCTTGATTGCCTGCAAAACCATCATCGGTTTTGGCGCGCCCAACAAGCAAGGCACCGCCGCCACCCACGGCGCACCATTGGGAGAGGAGGAAATCGCCGCCGCCCGCAAGGTGCTGAACTGGCCGCACGCCCCCTTCACCATCCCCTCTGACATCAAAGCCGCATGGGAAGCCATCGCGGCCAAGGGCAACAAAGCGCAAGGTGAATGGGCCGCGCGTCTGGAAGGCTCGAGCCATGCGAAAGCTTTCCGCGCGGCATTGGCCGGGCCTGATCTGGCAGCGCTCAATACCGCGCTGACCGAATATCGCAAGGGCCTGAGCGCCGATGCGCCCAAAGTCGCCACCCGCAAGGCCAGCCAGATGGCGCTGGAGATCATCAACGCCACCACCGATGTTACCATTGGCGGCTCGGCCGATCTCACCGGCTCGAACCTGACCAAAACCGCCACCACAGATCCGGTATCGGCTGATGATTTCTCGGGCCGCTATATCTATTACGGCGTGCGCGAGCATGGCATGGCGGCGGCGATGAACGGCCTCGCCCTGCATGGCAGCTTTGTGCCTTATGGCGGCACATTTCTGGTATTTGCCGATTATATGCGCGGCGCGATGCGGCTTTCCGCCCTGATGGGCAAGCGCGTTATCTATGTTCTCACCCATGACAGCATCGGCCTTGGCGAAGACGGCCCGACCCACCAGCCGGTGGAAACCATCGCCAGCCTGCGCGCCATTCCCAACCTGAACGTGTATCGCCCTGCGGATGCGGTCGAGACCGCCGAGGCATGGGAGCTGGCATTGGCGGATGAAAACACCCCTTCCGTGCTGTGCCTGTCCCGCCAGGGCCTGCCCACCCTGCGCACCACCCATAGCGATGATTTGCAAAGCGCCAAGGGAGCCTATGTGCTGCGCGAAGCCGCGGGCGAGCGCGACATCACCATCATCGCCACCGGATCCGAGGTGGAAATCGCCATAAAGGCCGCCGATCAACTGGCCGAAAACGGCGTGCAAGCCGCCGTGGTTTCCGCTCCGTGCTTTGAGCGTTTCAAGGCCCAGTCTGCCGCTTATCGCAGCGAAGTGCTAGGCACCGCGCCGCGCATCGGCATCGAAGCCGCGATCCAGCAAAGCTGGGGGGCCTTGCTTGGAGACAATTCTGCCTTTATTGGGATGGATAGCTTTGGGGCATCCGCTCCGGCTGACCAGCTCTACA
>JALSHK010000425.1 GCA_026982275.1 Paracoccaceae bacterium
GGGATCAAAGGCCCGGCGCTGATCATCATCGGCTCGGTGGTCTCTCTGCGCGACGAGCTGAAATGGTTTGCCGGTAGTGACAGGGACAGTCACCAAATGTCGTTACAGGCCAAAGACAGCCTTTAGAGCAAATCCAGTCCAATTGTATTCACCGCACAACCCGAACGCATTTGCAGGTGCAAACGCTGCCTCGGGTTGCGCGGTGAATACACGGATCCGGTTGGATTGGATGCGCTCTATCGGACATCACCGCTACCATACCGATAAAAAACCCGGCCTTTCAGCCGGGTTTTATAGTTTCAAACACCGGATGAGGCTTACTCGCCACCACCCAATGAGTGGATATAAACCGAAGCCTGACGGATCTGGCTTTCGGACAGGCGGCCCGACCACGCGGGCATGACCCCGAAGCGGGATTCGGTAATGGTTTTTTCCAGAGCCGCCAAATTGCTGCCATAGAGCCAGATCGCGTCGGTCAGATTCGGCGCGCCCTGAAAGCGGTCTCCGGTGCCATCGACCGCATGGCAAGCGCTGCAATTATCGGCATAGAGCAAAGCCCCTTCTTCGGTAGAGCTGGCACCATTGATGCCCGAAAACGCCGAGACTTCCTGCGCCAGAACCCCGATTTCCTCTTTCGAGAGAAACTCGCCAAAAGCCGGCATCTGGGAAAAACGTGTATCGATATTTGTGTCAGAGCGGATACCCACGGATATGGTCTCGTAAATATCCTCGACAGTGCCACCCCACAACCAGTCATTATCCAGCAGGTTGGGATAGCCCAGCGCACCTGCCGCACCGGAACCATGGCATTGCGAGCAGAAGGTCGCGAACACCGCGCGGCCGCCATTGACCGCAAAGCTGCCCACTTCTTCATCTCCGGCAATCGCAGCCAATTCCAGCTGGTTCACCCGTTCGACCAAAGGCGCATTGCGGGCATTGACCTCGTCAATATCCTTTTGCACTTCGGCACGGGAGGAATAGCCAAGCAGGCCCGGGGTGGCACCGTTGATCAAGGGAATGGCCGGATAGGCAATTATATAGCCAATGCCCCAGATGATGGTCAGGTAGAAAGTAATCAGCCACCAGCGCGGAAGCGGATTATTGAACTCTTCCACCCCGTCCCATGAATGTCCCGTGGTTGTCGGTTCTTTTTTTTCTGGTTTTTTAGCCATTATTTTTCTCCGGCTTTTCTTCGGGCAGGATGTCGTCATCGCGCAGCGGCATGCTGCGCAAATCTTCATATTGTTTTTTGGCACTGGGCCGGAAGGCAAAAAGGATAATGCCGATAAACATCGTAAACATCGTCAGCAAAAACCAGTTCGCCAGCAATTGTTCCCATATAGTTCCCATCATGCCCTCCTAGCGGCTGTCGTCCGGGGTAAAGGTAGAAAAATCTACCAGCGTACCCAACATTTGCAGATACGCGATCAACGCATCCATTTCGGTCAGCTCTGGCTGGCCGTCAAAATTCCGCGCCGCTACATTTTCGCCGTAGCGCTCGAAAAGCCCGTCAATGCCGTCG
>JALSHK010000426.1 GCA_026982275.1 Paracoccaceae bacterium
AGCGGCGTGGAAAGCCCTGCAAGAAGATAAACCGGCCCGCGATGCCTATACCAAAACCCGTGGCAAAGGCGGCTTTGTGCGCGCCACATGGGACGAGGCCAACGAAATCATCGCCGCCGCCAACGCCTACACGGCCAAAAAATACGGTCCCGACCGGATATTCGGCTTCTCGCCCATTCCTGCCATGTCGATGGTGTCTTACGCCGCCGGCTCGCGCTATCTCAGCCTGATGGGCGGCACCTGTATGTCGTTTTACGACTGGTATTGCGACCTCCCCCCCGCCTCCCCGATGACATGGGGCGAGCAGACCGACGTGCCGGAAAGCGCTGACTGGTATAACGCGGGCTACCTGCTGCTTTGGGGCTCCAACGTGCCGCAAACCCGCACGCCGGATGCGCATTTCTATACCGAAGTGCGCTATAAAGGCACCAAAAGCGCGGTTATCAGCCCTGATTATTCCGAAGCCGCCAAATTCGGCGATATCTGGCTGGCCCCTAAGGCTGGCACCGATAGCGCGCTCTCCATGGCCATGGGCCATGTAATCCTGCGCGAGTTCCACCTTGATCGCCAAGCGCCCTATTTCGAGGATTACACCCGCAAATATTCCGACTTCCCGATGCTGGTGCGCCTTGAGGAAAAAGACGGCAAGCTCGTTCCCGGGCGGTTCTTGCGCGCCGATGATCTGGCTGGCAAGCTGGGTCAGAAAAACAACCCCGAATGGAAAACTGTTGCATGGGATAACAAATCCGGCGCCTTGGTGTCGCCCAACGGCACTATGGGCTATCGCTGGGGTGAAGATGGCGAATGGAACCTTGAGCAGCGCGCCAAAGCCAAAGATACCGAGCTGGCGCTGACCTTCATTGCCGAAGAGGATCGTGATGATGTGCTGGGCGTTGATTTCCCGTATTTTGGCGGCCAAGCCACCGAAAATTTCGTGAAATGCGAACACCCCGAGGTGCTGACCAAAAACGTGCCGGTCAAGCGCATCAAATCCGGCAAAAAGGAAATTCTGGTCGCCACGGTGTTTGACCTGTTCTGCGCCAATTACGGCCTTGATCGCGGCCTTGGCGGTGAGTGGGTGGCGGATGATTACGCGCAGGATATCCCCTACACCCCCGCATGGGCCGAGAAAATCACCGGCGTGCCAGCCGAGAAGATCGAAGTGGTGGCGCGGGAGTTTGCCACCAATGCGGAAAAGACCGAAGGCCGCTCGATGGTGATCCTCGGGGCCGGTCTAAACCACTGGTATCACATGGATATGAACTATCGTGGTATCATCAACATGCTGGTGATGTGCGGCTGTGTCGGCAAATCCGGCGGCGGCTGGAGCCACTATGTGGGGCAGGAAAAACTGCGCCCGCAAACCGGCTGGCAACCGCTCGCCTTCGCGCTTGACTGGGCGCGCCCGCCACGGCACATGAACTCCACCTCCGCGTGGTATGCTCACACAGATCAATGGCGCTATGAGCAGCTGGATGTAAACGAGATCCTCTCGCCCACCGCGCCCGAGGGCGACTGGGAT
>JALSHK010000427.1 GCA_026982275.1 Paracoccaceae bacterium
GAAATGCCCCTGCCCAGCAGGGCTTGGTAGGCGATCAGCGCATCGTCGATCGCGGCCGGAAAAGGATGCTCGGGCGCGAGGCGGTAATCGACGGAATAGGCGGTGAGGGCGTTATCTGCGGCCAGCTTGGCCACCAGCCGGCGATGGGTATTGGCAGAGCCGAAAATGAAAGCACCACCGTGAAAGTAGAGCAGCGTGCCTTGCTCGCCATGGCCGGTTTTGAGCGCGGAAACGCTGGTTTCGCCATAGGCCAGCGCCTCGCGGCCTATGGAAGTGCCGCGCTTCGGGCGAAAGAAAAGCTTGGTTTGCAGCTCCATCCGGCGGCGGATTTTAGCCGGATCCTGAAGGCGCGCAAGGGCGCGGCGCTCGGTGTGGCGCAGCAGAAAATTGGCTATGGATAGGCGCGCCGACATCAGGCTATTTTGCCCTCGATCGCATCCCAGATCAGCGCCGCGACATTGGTGCCGTCAAAGCGCTCCAGCTCCTGAATGCCGGTGGGGGAGGTGAGGTTGATCTCGGTGAGGTAATCGCCGATAACATCGATTCCGACAAATATTTGCCCTTTTTCCTTCAGTAAAGGTCCGATTTCTGCACAAATCTCAAGATCCCGCCCGGTCAGCCCCACCTTTTCGGGCCGCCCGCCCACATGCATATTGGAGCGGGTTTCGCCCTTGGCGGGCACGCGGTTAATCGCGCCGACAGGCTTGCCATCCACCAGAATAATGCGTTTGTCGCCATTGGAAACATCGGGCAGGAATTTTTGCGCAATCAGGGGCTCGTTATTGATACCCGAGAAAAGCTCGTGCAGCGAGGTAAGGTTTCTGTCATCCGGCCCGAGCCGGAAAACCCCCGCGCCGCCATTGCCATAAAGCGGCTTCAGGATGATGTCTTTATGCTTGGCCTTGAAGGCCTTGATGGTTTCCAGATCCCGCGCAATCGTGGTCGGCGGGGTCAGGTCTTCAAAGCCCAGCACCAGCAGTTTCTCGGGATAGTTGCGCACCCAGAAGGGATCATTCACCACCAAGGTATCCGGGTGGATCATATCCAGCAGGTGGGTATTGGTGATATATCCCATATCAAATGGCGGGTCTTGCCGCAGCCAGACCACATCCCAATCCGCCAGATTGACCTTTTGCTTTTCCCCCAGCGTGAAAAAATCATCCGGATCGCGGCGCAGGGTCAGCGGCCAGCCCTCGGCGGTGATCACCCCGCTTTCAAAGGACAGCTTGTCCGGGGTGTAATAAAACAGCTCATGGCCGCGCGCCTGTGCCTCCAGCGCCAGCCGGAAGCTGGAATCGCCGTCTATATTGACGTTTTCGATCGGGTCCATCTGGAATGCGATTTTCAGGGACATGCGGGCCTCGTTTCATTTGTTTCCCGTAAGGTGGCCCGTGGCGCGCGGAGTTTCAACCATAACTGTTGACACAAGTGCGGAATTGCGAAGAAACTTGCGAAAAAGGAAACGCCATGCGGCCCAGCCTGACCCTCGGGATCGAGGAAGAATATCTGATCGTGGATCGG
>JALSHK010000428.1 GCA_026982275.1 Paracoccaceae bacterium
TTCTTTGGCTGCTCGCCAAAACACACCGTATCGCGACCGTAACGCTGGTTGAGCGCATCCAGCATGGCACAAAGCCGCTCGCGCGGGGTCGCCGCCCCGAAAGCCCGCTCCTCGAACAGGTCGGCAATGTGGTTTTCCCGCGAGACCAGCCCCCCAAGCACCACCCCGACGCTGAACAGTTTTTTCGGTGCCAACCCCTGCCAAAAGCTTTCCATATGGGCCAGAAGTGTAAAACTGTCTTGTGTGGCTGCAATTTTTCCGCCGTAATGCAGGCGCTTGTAATTCTCGTTTGTTATCGAGATATGGAGCTTCGTTGCGAAAAAGCGACCATGCCGGAGCCGCGTGGCCGCCTTGACCAACAACCGTCGCAAAATGAGCCGCGCTTGTTGTGGATGCCGACTGTAGCCTGAAAGCACCTGCGAATGGCCCAGACTGTGGGGTTTGGCCTCCGGGTCCGGGATAGACTCGCCGCGCAATGCCCGCAAAAACCGCTCGCCGGCCACGCTGTGCCAGATAGCGCGGGCCTGGCGGGGGGGCAACGCATAAAGCGAGGCTATATCCAGCACCCCGGCCGCATTCAGCCGGGCATTCATGCGCCTTGATATCCCCGGAAGGTCGGTGAGCTTCAGGTGCAAAATCTTGTCCGGCAGCACCGCAGGCACCAGCCAGTCCGTGCCGCTGGGCTTGTGCAATTCTCCCGCTACTTTGGCCAACAGACGATTTGTTCCCAGCCCGATAGAGCAATGCAACGCTTCGCCCGCATGCCGGTAAATGCTCTGTCGCGCGGCTTCGGCCAGCTGCAGGGCGCGAGGCAGCTGTTGCTCGGACCCAAGCAACAGGCAAGACACCTCGTCGACCGAATGCACGCCGGCTATCGGCAGCACCCGCGCGACAGCCGCCTTTATCTTGCTGTGCATTTCTACATAAATATCGTGCCGCGCCGGGCGAAAAACAATCCCCGGGCAAAGCTGGCGCGCCTCTTGCATGCGTGTGCCTACCCGCACGCCTTTGGCCTTGGCCTCGTAGCTCGCGGCAATACAGGCCGCCCGCTCGTGCAGGCTGGTCACTATGCCCACAGGGCGTTTGCGCAGGGCCGGCTCCAACTGCTGCGCCACCGAGGCAAAATAGCTGTTCATATCCAGATACAAGACCTGAACCAAAATGCCTTCGCTCATCCCGTGATTCCCTTTCAGGCATCACTTTAGAACAAAAAGAGAACATTTGTATATTCAAAACTATTCAAACTCCATAATCACTTCGTCCACCGCAAGGCTGTCCCCTGCCGCAGCGTTGATCCCGGCCACCACGGATTTTTTCTCGGCGCGCAAAACATTTTCCATTTTCATGGCTTCTACCGTGCAAAGCGCCTGGCCTTCCTGCACCTCGTCACCCACCGCCACATCGATCTTCACCACCAGCCCCGGCATCGGGCAGAGCAACAGGCGCGAGGTATCCGGCGCGGTTTTTTCCAGCATATGCCCGGAAAGCTCGAACAGGCGCGGAGTGCGGATAATGACATTCAGATCCGCGCCGCGATGGCGCATACGATAGCCCCCCGCGATCGGCTGCACCTTGGCAATCACCACCTCTCCCGAAATTTCCAGCTCGGCCAAAGCATCGCCGGGCAGCCAGTCGGATGTGACCCGCAGGCTGGAGCCATCATTGAAGTTAACGGTTGATCCGGCCTTGTCCGCTTCTATTTTAACCTCGAAATCAACGCCTTGCAGGGAAATCACAAAATCCTCGCCCACCTTGCGCTCGTGGTTGTCAATCCGCCCGCTGATCTGCGCGGCCCGAATTTCCGCCACCCGCATCATGGCCGAAGCCCCCGCCGCCAATTGCTTCAGCACCGGCTCGGGCAGAGCTGCCCCCTGAAAGCCGTCAGGGTATTCCTCGGCGATGAAGGCCGTGGAAATATCCCCCGAAATGAAGCGCGGATGATCCATCACCGCGCTCAGGAAGGGCAAATTATGACCAATGCCCTCCAGCTCGAATTCGTCCAGCGCTTGCCGCATGCCGCGAATAGCCCCCTCCCTGTCAGGTGCCCAGGTGCAGAGCTTGGCGATCATCGGATCGTAAAACATGCTGATCTCGCCACCCTCGAAAACGCCGGTATCATTGCGCACAGCGCCCTCGATCTCGGCGGGCGGGCGATAGCGGGTGAGGCGCCCGATGGAGGGCAGGAAATTACGGTAAGGATCCTCGGCATAAAGGCGGCTTTCAATCGCCCAGCCATTGATGCCGATATCGCTCTGGCGCAGCGCCAGCTTCTCCCCATAAGCCACGCGGATCATCTGCTCCACGAGGTCGATATCGGTAATCAGCTCGGTTACCGGATGTTCGACCTGAAGGCGGGTGTTCATCTCCAGAAAATAGAAATTCTGCTCACTATCGACAATGAATTCCACCGTGCCCGCGCTGCAATAATCCACGGCTCTCGCCAGAGCCACCGCCTCCGCCCCCATTTTTGCGCGGGTTTCGGGGGTGAGGAAGGGCGATGGAGCCTCCTCGATCACCTTTTGCTGGCGGCGCTGGATCGAACATTCGCGCTCGTTGAGATAAATGCAATTGCCCTGTTTGTCCCCCAGCACCTGAATCTCGATATGGCGCGGCTGGGTGATGAATTTTTCGATGAAAATCCGGTCATCACCGAAGCTGGCCGCCGCCTCGTTTTTGGAGCTTTGAAAACCCTCGCGCGCTTCCTCGTCATTCCAGGCAATGCGCATACCCTTGCCGCCGCCACCAGCGGAGGCTTTGATCATCACCGGATAACCGACCTCGCGGCTGATTTTTACCGCTTCCGCGGCATCCTCGATCAGCCCCATATGGCCCGGCACGGTCGAAACACCCGCTTCTTCCGCCAGTTTTTTGGAGGTGATTTTATCTCCCATCGCCTGAATAGCCCCCACAGGCGGCCCGATAAAAGCCACGCCGGCAGCCTCCAGCGCCTCGGCAAAAAGCGGGTTTTCGCTCAAAAAACCATAGCCCGGATGCACGGCCTGCGCCCCTGTCTCCTTGATCGCATCCATGATTTTATCAATCACGATATAGCTTTCGGCGGCGGGCGGCGGGCCGATATGCACCGCCTCGTCGGCCATGCGCACATGCAGCGCATTGCGATCCGCATCCGAATAGACCGCCACGGTTTTGATGCCCATCTTTTTGGCGGTTTTAATTACACGGCAGGCGATTTCACCGCGATTGGCGATCAGGATTTTTTCAAACATCAGGCAAAGCCCCCTTGGCACATAAAAAAGGCCGCCCGCAAAAAGCAGGCAGCCCCATGGATTTCAAGCGCGATGAAGCGCGTGGTTTAGCAGGTGTTGGTCTGGTAGCACGCCGCGCCAGCGCCCGCGCCGATAACCGCACCGGTGACCATATTACCACCGGTTGCGCCCGCCACGCCCGCGCCCAATAGCGCGCCCATACCGGCGCTTTCGCCCAGGGTGCTACAGGCTGAAAGGGTGAAACCCGCCAGAACGAGAGCGGCAAATTTATTTCGTAAAATGCTTGGCATTGTCTTTCTCCAAATGGTTTGCCTCCACAGGATGCCCGCATGGGTCGCCGCAATCCAGCCTTTTTTACACGCCCAACCTTTGGGTCGGCGGAATGTTGCACAGCGCGGCTCAAGGCTCGATCCCCTCAAACATCTCCGGAAAGCTACGACGCGCCCGCGCCACATCTATTTTCAGCATAGCCTCGTAACAGGCGTTATCAAACGGATCGGTGGCAGGGATAACCTCGCGGCCAAAGAGCCAGTTCAGTCGCCCCGCATCCAGATTTCCACGCTCAAAGGGCTGATCGCCAAAATGCGCCCAGAGGCTGGCGATAAACACCGCATCAGCCTTTTTATCAATCGCGCGGCGGTCGCGAAAGCGCTCGCGGGCCTTTAGCGGCGTGATCCCCTTGGGCGAGGCCCGCCTTATGGTGAATTGCAGATCAGAGCTGGGCAAACGGCCCGGAAAGCCGCGATGCTTGAGCATATAGGGAAGATTAGCCATGGGAACTCCTAGCGGGAACGCCTAATCGTCGCCCCTTACGGGGCGCTTCTAGTCGTCGTCCCTTACGGGGCGCTTCTAGTCGTCGTCCCCGAGATGCATCACCGCAATCGCGGCCGAAACGCCGCCGAAGGTCAGGGATGATTGAAAAATCAGAATGAAAGTGGCAATACCGCTTTCGTCGCGCGCCAGCATATCGCCCACGCCCAGAAAATTGCTCCAGATGATCGCCAGCGCAAAAACCGCACCAATCGCGATGCCATTGGCAGCATGGAAAATCAAAAAACGCACCAGCTTGGGCGGATCGGGTAGTTTCATCGGCTTGGCCTTGTGAGTTTCCCCTAACATACGCCGATTTTTCCGCTTCGCAAGCGGGCTTGATTGTCGCAGACATAAGCGCCCCCTAAAGCGGAATGTTATCGTGTTTTTTCCACGGATTGCTGAGCTGCTTGCCCCGCAGGCTGGCAAAGGCCCGCGCAACGCGTTTCCTTGTATTGCGCGGCATGATCACCTCGTCAATAAAGCCCCGCTCGGCGGCCTTGAAGGGGCTGGCGAAGTTGGCCTCGTAATCGGCGGTATGGGCAGCGATTTTTTCGGCGTCGCCAAGGTCGGCGCGGTGGATAATTTCCACCGCCCCAGCCGCGCCCATAACGGCGATTTGCGCGCTTGGCCATGCATAATTGAAATCGCCGCGCAGGTGCTTGGAGGCCATCACATCATAAGCGCCACCATAAGCCTTGCGGGTGATCACCGTCACCTTGGGCACCGTGGCCTCGCCATAAGCAAATAGCAGCTTCGCGCCGTGTTTGATCACCCCGCCATATTCCTGGCTGGTGCCGGGCAGGAAGCCGGGGACATCCACGAAGGTGAGAATCGGAATTTCAAAGGCATCGCAAAAGCGCACAAAACGGGCGGCTTTGCGGCTGGAGTCAATGTCCAGACACCCCGCAAGCACCAGCGGCTGGTTGGCGACCACGCCCACGGTCTGGCCCTCAAGCCGGATGAAGCCGGTCAGGATATTCTTGGCAAAATCCGCCTGAATCTCGAAAAAATCACCCTCGTCGGCGGTTTTCCGGATCAGCTCGTGCATATCATAAGGGGTGTTGGGATTATCCGGCACCAGCGTATCAAGGCTTTCCTCCACCCTGTCATGCGCATCGAAAAACGGCCGCACAGGGGGCTTCTCGCGGTTATTTAGCGGCAAGAAATCCACCAAGCGGCGGACCTCGATCAGGGCTTCAAGGTCATTGTCATATGCACCATCTGCCACGGATGACTTGCTGGTATGGGTTTTGGCCCCGCCTAGCTCCTCGGCCGTCACCACCTCGTTTGTAACGGTTTTAACCACGTCAGGGCCGGTCACAAACATATAGGAGCTATCGCGCACCATAAAGATAAAATCGGTGATCGCAGGCGAATACACCGCCCCGCCCGCGCATGGCCCCATAATCACGCTGATCTGCGGCACCACCCCGCTGGCCTCGATATTTTTCTGGAACACATCGGCATAGCCGCCAAGGGCATCCACGCCCTCCTGAATGCGCGCGCCGCCGGAATCATTCAGCCCGATCAGCGGCGCGCCGTTTTTCATCGCCATATCGGCCACCTTGACGATTTTCTGCGCATGGGTCGCCGAGAGCGAGCCGCCCAGCACGGTGAAATCCTGCGAAAATACGTAAACCATGCGGCCGTTGATCGTGCCCCAGCCCGTCACCACCCCATCACCGGGGTATTTCTGCTTTTCCATGCCGAAATCGGTGCAGCGATGCGCCACAAACATATCGAATTCCTCAAAGCTGTCAGGGTCCAGCAACACCTCCAGCCGTTCCCGCGCCGTCAGCTTCCCCTTGGAATGCTGCACATCAATCCGCCGCTGACCACCACCAAGCCGCGCTTCTTCACGGCGGGTTTCGAGCTGTTCAAGAATAGATTGCATAATGGTCTCCCCAAGGTTTGCATTGCACCATAGGCCAATCGGGGCGCGCGGGAAAGCAGGGATTGGCATATTTGCAAACACTGGTATACTTGTGCTGATAATTTTGCGTATTTGCAAAGGATGCCGCATGACCAACCAGAAACTATATGCCGGCGTGAAGCTGCGCGAAACCCGCCTGAAGCGCGGATTGACCCAGAAAACCTTTGCTGAAAAACTCGGGATTTCCCTATCCTATCTGAACCAGATGGAAAACAACCACCGCCCCATTTCGGCAGGCGTGGTGCTGGCCATGGCGCAGGAATTCGGCTTTGATGTCACCGAGCTTTCCGTGGCCGAGGCCGACCGCATGGTGGTGGATATGCGCGAAGCCCTCGCCGACCCGCTATTCGGAGAGGTCCCGCCGCTGGCCGATCTTCAGCTTACCGCCTCCAATGCTCCCGCCCTCGCCCGCGCCTTTCTAAATCTGCACCGCGCCCATCGCCATGCGCAGGATCGCCTTGCCTCGCTCAACGAGGCCCTGGGGCAAGACGCCACCGGCCTTGATCCGCAGCCCTGGGAGGAGGTGCGGGATTTTTTCCATTATTGCGACAACTATATCGACGCCGTGGACCGCGCCGCCGAAAGCTTTGCCAGCCGTGTCCGCCTGGGCAACGGCAATCATCCCGCCCTGCTGGAGCGCCATCTTGCCCGCCAGCACGGTATCGATGTAATCTATACCAAAGGCCCGCTGCGGCGGTTTGAAGATGGCAGGCTTGGCCTGAGGGGCGATGCAGCCCCCGCCACACAAGCCTTCCAGATGGCCCATCAGATTGCCTTGATCGAGCATGATGATCTGCTGGATGCCACACTGGATTTTGCCAATTTCAGCGATCCGCAGGCCCGCGCGATATGCAAAATCGGCCTTGCCAATTATTTTGCCGGTGCCGCCCTGCTGCCCTATGGTCCGTTTCTGGCTGCGGCCCGGTCCCTGCGCCATGATCTGGATCTTCTGGCCGAGCGCTTCGGGGCCAGCATAGAGCAGGTTGCACACCGGCTTTCCACCCTGCAGCGTGCAGGCGCGAAAGGGGTGCCGTTTTTCTTTGTGCGGGTCGATCAGGCCGGCACCATCACCAAGCGCCATTCCGCAACCAAGCTGCAATTTGCCCGTTTCGGCGGGGCTTGTCCGCTATGGAACGTGCATCGCGCCTTTGAAACCCCGACCCGATATCTGCGCCAGCTCGCCGAAACGCCGGACGGGCGGCGCTATTTCTGCCTCGCCAAGGATATAACCAAGCCCGGCGGCGCTTATGGCGCGCCCAAGCCCCGCTTTGCCATTGGCCTTGGCTGCGAGGTCAGCCATGCCAAGGCCCTGACCTATACAGATGATTTTGACCTCCAAAGCGCCGCCGCCTTTGAGCCGATCGGCATTTCCTGCCGCATATGCGAGCGCAAATCCTGCCATCAGCGCGCGGTGCCGCCCCTGGAAAAACCTTTGAAGATCAATCCGATGCAGCGCGGGATCCTGCCTTACGAGATCGGCTGATTGCATCTGTAATTTTGCCGCGCTATGCTGGCAAAAAAAGGGAAAATCATGGAACTGACAGGAAGCCGTATTATCAAAGCCAACCGCCAAACGGTGTGGCAAGCGCTGAATGATCCCGAAATTCTGAAAGCCGCCATTCCGGGCTGCTCGGAGATGATCCGCGACGAGGATGGCGGCTTTACCGCCGTGGTGACGCAAAAGGTCGGACCGGTGAAGGCGACCTTCAAGGGGGTGGTGACGCTGAGCGATATTGTCGAGCTGGAAAGCTACACCATTTCGGGCGAAGGCAAGGGCGGCGCGGCGGGCTTTGCCAAGGGCGAGGCCAAGGTGCGGCTGGCCGATGTGGATGGCGGCACCGAGCTTAGCTACGAGGTTGAAGCCCGCGTTGGCGGCAAGCTGGCGCAGCTTGGCTCAAGGCTGGTGGATGGATTTGCCAAAAAAATGGCTGATAAGTTTTTCACCAACTTCCAAACGGCCCTTGAGGGGCCGGATGAAAGTGGCGAAGCGGAAGAGAAGAAAAAGGGCTGGCTTAAACGGCTGGTGAGCAAAGACGAAGCGTAGGGCGGGGTTTTACCCCATCCCCCCGTCAATCATCCTCTTCACCATCAATCAGCAGCTGCATCACCCGCGAGGCAAGCCGCAATGTGTGGGTCGGGTCTTCGGCGGCCACGGGCATGGTTTGATCATAGGCGCAGCGGATCACGGCGGCTATTGGCGGGCGCACAATCGCCATGTTGTTGGCCTCGATAATCCCGATCGGGGATTTCAGCAAAAACGCGGTTTCGGACCAGAGCAGGATCGAGCGCGCCATCTGGTCGGTGGCCAGCGCCTGCACCGATAGCTTGGCCATTTCGCCGTCAACCTTGATCAGCAGAATGCACATTTTTATGCCGCCTTGGTCGTCAAAGGCAAAATGGCGATACTGGTTGGCCCCCGCGCGGTTGAGCTGCCCGATCAGATCATCCAGCCCCGGCATCATTTTATCAAGGTCGGGGACCTCGCCGATTTCTTCCCATTTCGAGCAGAAAAACACCAGAAAGTTCGCGCCCAGCTCGGGGTCGGTTTCGGCCAGTTTCATATTGGCAATGCCGGCAACGGCCGCGAAGGCCTCCTTGATGGCGTCGAGCGATTTATCGTCCGTGCCAAAAACCACGGGGGCAATCGGGCGGCCCCAGCGGGCAAAGCGATATTGGCCATCATGGGTGAAAAGCGCTTCAATCTGGCTTTCGTCAAAACCGTCATTGATCATGTTAATCTCCAAAAAGATCATCCGTTCGGGGGGCTGAAAGGCCAAGGTGTTTCCACGCTTTGGCCGCCAGCATCCGCCCGCGCGGGGTGCGTTGAATAAGGCCCTGCTGCAAGAGAAAAGGCTCGATGACCTCCTCAATAGCATCCCTTGCTTCAGAAAGGGCTGCGGCAATTGTTTCCACCCCCACGGGGCCGCCGCCATAGTTTTCGGCCAGTAGCTTCAGGTAGCGGCGGTCCGCACCATCAAGGCCGAGATCATCCACCCCGAGCCGCGTCAGCGCAATATTAGCGATCTCTTCGGTCACTTTGCCATTGCCCTGCACGATGGCAAAATCCACCACGCGGCGAAGCAGGCGGCCCGCCACGCGGGGGGTGCCACGGGCGCGGCGGGCAATTTCCATCGCGCCGTTGGGGGTGGCCTCGGCCTGCATCAGGCGGGCGGCGCGGGTGACGATCTGCACCAGTTCGTCCACCGTATAAAATTCCAGCCGCGTGGGGATGCCGAACCGGTCCCGCAAGGGCGTGGTCAGCAGGCCAAGGCGGGTGGTGGCCCCGACCAGCGTGAAGGGCTGCAAATCAATCCGCACCGTGCGGGCAGCGGGGCCTTCGCCGATCACCAGATCCAGTTCGAAATCCTCCAGCGCCGGATAGAGGATTTCTTCCACAGCAGGATTCATCCGGTGGATTTCGTCAATAAACAATACGTCGCGCTCGTCGAGGTTGGTGAGTATCGCCGCGAGGTCTCCGGCTTTGGCCAGCACCGGCCCGCTGGTCATGCGAAAATTCACCCCCAGCTCGCGGCTCATAATCTGCGCCAGCGTGGTTTTGCCCAGCCCCGGCGGGCCATAAAATAGCGTGTGGTCCATCGCCTGCCCGCGCCGCTTGGCGCTTTCTATGAACACCGCGAGGTTGGCCCGCGCCTCGCGCTGCCCGATGAATTCATCCAGCACCTGCGGGCGCAGGGCGCGGTCGGCATCCTGGGGCTGCTCTTCGGGGCGGAGCGTTTGATCCGGTTCCATGTCCTAGCCTTTCGGTGCCAGCAAGCGCAGGGCATTGCGGATGAGGGTGGAGGCATCGCCCTCGCCGGCCTGTGCAATCGCCGTGGCGGCATCGCCATGGCCATAGCCGAGGTTGACCAGCGCCGAAAGCGCATCCGCCTGCGCGTTGTTCTCAAGGTCTGGCGTGGTATCCACCACCTCGTATGCCTCGGGTTTTTCAAGGCTCTCCGCCTTTGGGGCATCCACCACTTTGGTGGCCGCGCCGCCCATCGCCATGACCTTATGGGCTTTGTCTTTCAGCTCCAGCACCACGCGCTGCGCCAGCTTTGGCCCCACGCCGGGGGCGGCTTTTATGGCCGCTTGGTCGCCCAGCGTAATGGCGCGGTTCACGCCATCCGCCCCGAGCGTGCCCATAATCGCCAGCGCCGCCTTGGCGCCCACGCCTTGCACGCTCACCAGCAGCCGGTGCCACTCGCGCTCGCCCATGCTCAGGAAGCCGAAAAGCTGCAATAGATCCTCGCGCACCAGAAGCTCGGTAAACACCGCAACCGGCGCGCCGAGAGGCGGCATGGCCGCCAAGGTGCGCGACGAAACATAAACAACATAACCCACCCCGCCGGTATCGATCATCACATGATCCGCGCCGATATAATCAAGCCGCCCTGAAATTTTTCCGATCATGCGCTGGCCTTTTCAATAGCTTTTTGCAAGCGGTTGGAAAACCGCGCGTGGTGGGTGTGGCAAAGGGCAATGGCAAGGGCATCGGACGCATCTGCATTGGCAATGTCAATGCCGGGAAGCTGAAGCCGCACCATATGTTCCACCTGTTTTTTATCCGCATGGCCAACCCCGACCACAACCTTTTTCACCGCATTGGGCGCATATTCCGCCACCTCCAGCCCGGCCCTGGCAGGCACCAGCAGGCATATGCCCCGCGCTTGGCCAAGCTTTAGCGTGCCTGCCGCATCTTTATTGACAA
>JALSHK010000429.1 GCA_026982275.1 Paracoccaceae bacterium
ATAAATCGAAAAGAATTGAAACAAGGAATCGCACATGTTGGCCCTGACCGCATCCGAAAGGCTGGCGCGCGCTGCGCATGATTTGCGCCTTGGCTTGCCTGTGGCGCTGCGCATGGATGGGCAGAGCTGGCTATTTAGCGCCGTCGAAACCCTCAAGCCTGCGCGCTATAACAGCCTGCATGCGCTGGGCGCGCCGCTATTGGCGCTATCTGCGCGCCGCGGGCAAACCCTGAATATTCCGGTTTATGATGGCGATCTGGTGCGGCTGGAATTGCCCGAAGCACCGGCTCTGGATTGGCTAAAAGCGGTGGCGGACCCGTCTTTTGATCTGGAAAACCCGATGAAAGGCCCGTTTCGCCCGCAGCGCGGCGGCGAGGCTTTGCCCCACCGCCTTGCGCTGAAGCTCTGCAAAAAGGCGCATCTGCTGCCCGCCGCGCTGGTGCTTGAAACCGATACCTCCCTTGAGGGCCTTACGGTTTTGCGCCCCTCCGATCTGGAGGCCGCCAGCCAGCTCAAGCTTTCCAGAGTTTCCTCGGCGCGGGTGCCGCTGGAGGTTTCCAAGCTCGGGCATGTGCATGTTTTTCGCGCCGATGACGGCTCCGAAGAGCATTACGCGCTGGAAATCGGCGCGCCCAAGCGCGATCAGCCGCTGTTGGCCCGCCTGCATTCCGCCTGTTTTACCGGTGATCTGGTCGGCTCGCTGAAATGCGATTGCGGCCCGCAATTGCGCGCAGCACTGGCCCAGATCGGGGCGGAGGGCGCAGGCGTGCTGCTCTATATGAACCAAGAGGGGCGCGGCATCGGGCTGGCCAATAAAATGCGGGCCTATTCCCTTCAGGATCAGGGGTTTGATACGGTCGAGGCCAATCACCGCCTCGGCTTTGAGGATGACGAGCGCAATTTCGAGCTGGGGGCGCAAATGCTCAAGGCGCTGGGGTTTTCCAGCCTGCGCCTGATGACCAATAATCCGGCCAAAATCGCCAAGATGGAAAGCTCGGGCATCAAGGTGGTGGAGCGGGTGGCGCTAAAGGTCGGGGAGACGCCGCAAAACGCGGGGTATCTGGCGATCAAGGCCAGCAAAAGCGGGCATTTGCTTTAGCGTTTGCCCTTGTTTACATGCGGAAAGGGCTTGAGGAAATCTTTACCCAAAAAGCCCACCAGCTCCTGCCAGCCATCGCCTTTGGACAGATCCATCACCAGCAAATCCTCTGGCCGGTCTTTGAAATATTCAATGATCTCCGCATTTTGCCGCTGATAGAGCGCCAGATAATGCGCCTCGTTTCCCGTTAGCCGATCCACGCCATACATCCAGCGGCGCAACGGGTTATTGCCATCGGGAAAATAGCGGCGATAGCTTTCCAGCCATGCTTCCGGCGCGCGTTTGGTCAGGATGAATTTGGAATCCGGATAGGCCTGATCAAAGGCGCGATACATAAAAGCGCAGGGCGAATCCTGAAGCGCGTCAAAATTTTGGGCGAAATCAACCATAAAACCGGCAAGCCGCGCCTCCAGATCCGGCGCTTGCCAATCCATGCCGGCATTCAGCTCCTTCACCCCGTCGCCCACGCTATAGCCCAGCAGCGAGAGCGCGCGGGCCAGCGAGGAGGTGCCGGTTTTTTGAAAGCCGATGCAGAAAATCTTCTGGCTCATGCGGGCATCAAAGCCCAGAAATCCAGCTCCAGCAGCACATGCGGCGGGTATTTTCCATCCTGCCTGGACAGATCCTGCCCGGCATCGCCGCGATAGGCCAGCATTTGCAGCCGGATCGCCCCGATACCGCCGATCTCGGCCTTGTCCAGCACGGTGGAGCGTGCCCGCAGCGTATCGCCCGCAAAGCAGGGGTTGATATGGCTGCCCGCGTTGATCGCCACCATCATCTGGGCATTGGCAAGGCCGTTAAAGGCCAGCGCCCGCGCCATGGAGATCACATGCCCGCCATAGATCAGCCGCTTGCCATCGGGGCGCTGGCTGGCGTCAAAATGCACTTTGGCGGTGTTTTGCCATAGGCGCGTCGCGATCATATGCTCGGCTTCCTCGATGGTGACGCCGTCAATATGGTCAATCACCTCGCCGATATCATAATCCGCCAGCCGGTGCTTTTCGCCGGCTTGCGCGAAATTATACCCGTCAAAATGAAACCCCTCCGGCAGGGCGAGGTCTTGCGCGCTCAAAGCTGGCTTTAGCGCGGGGATCACCGTTTCGGGGGCGGGGGCATTGAGATCGCGCTTGCGCACCATCACCCAGCGCACATATTCCAAGACCGGCTCGCCGCGCTGGTTTACCCCGGTGGAGCGCACCCAGACCACGCCTGTTTTGCCGCTGGAATTCTGCTTCAGCCCGATCACCTCGGAGCGGGTATTGAGGGTATCGCCCACATAAACCGGCCTTAAAAACCGGCATTCCGCATAGCCCAGATTGGCCACGGCATTCAGCGAAATATCCGGCACGGTTTTGCCAAATACGATATGAAACGCCGCCAGATCCTCGATCGGGCTTTGCGGCAATCCGCAATTTCGGGCAAATTCATCCGAGGAATAAAGCGCATATCGGGCGGGATAGAGCGCGGTATAAAGCGCGCGCTCCCCGCCCGAAAGCGTGCGCGGGGTGGCATGGTCAAATACCTGCCCGAGGTAATAATCCTCGAAAAAATATCCGGCGCGGGTTTTGCTCATGCCTGCCCCAGCTTCATATCGGGAGAATATTCGCCCTCGGCCTCCTTCACCACCGCCTGCGCACAGCGCACCACGCCGCGCGCCGAATCAAAGGTCATTACCGGATCGCCTTGCAGCGACCAGCCCTTGGAAAGCGCTTCGGTCACCTTATGGCAAAAAGCCGAGGTGTCGTCTTCGGTTAATAGTCGATATACCAGCATATCAGCCTCCAAAAGGTGCCGGGCCGATCCATGTGTGAACGGCCACGATTACGATAAATACCACAGCCGAAATCACCAGCCAGCGGATATCTCTGGAAAGCGGGCCGGCCTCGGGCTTGTTCCATGCGCCTTCTTGCATATTGATTAGCGGCATGGCGACCAGCGCCCATGCCCCCAGCCCGCCAAACAGGATCACCGAAGCCAGATCTCCATTCACCAAAAGATGCGCGATTGCCCAAACCACAACGCCCCATAGCATCGGGTGGCGCACCCATGTCCGGGCGCGGCCCTTGGATTTACCCAGCCCCAACAGCGCTACGGCTATGATCATGAGCAGCGAATTCAGATGTCTGCCCCAGAAGGGCGGATCAAACACGATCTCGACCGGCGCGGCGCGAAAGCCCTTTACCATCATCACTGTCGCCGCCAGCAGCACGACACCCATCACGGCCTTGCCGCCCATCACCCCGAGCGAGGAATCCATGCCCGCGCGCAGCCCCGGCACCAGGCGCTTGAAAAAATGGCCGATGGTCCAGAGCGCCAGCCCTGCAATTAGTAAATTCATGATCTTCCCCTATGGTTTCATTTTGGCGATCATATCGGCCTTGGTCAGCAAACGCACGGCATTTTCCACATGCAGGTTTTCCACGATCCTGCCATCCACCACCGCCACGCCGGAGGCGTTTTTGAAGGCATCTATATAGCGTTGCGCCAGTTCCAGCGCCGCCGCATCAGGGGCAAACACCTCGTTGGTCACGGAAATTTGTGCGGGATGAATCAGGGTTTTGCCGTCAAAGCCCATTTCAAGCCCCTGTCGGCATTCCGCGCGCAGCCCGTCCTCGTCCTTGAAGGCGTTATATACCCCGTCAATGCACACCAGCCCATGCGCCCGCGCCGCCAAAAGGCAAAGCGAAAGTGCTGTCATCACCGGCGCGCGATTTAGGGTGTGGCTGGCAAAAAGCTCCTTCACGAGGTCATTGGTGCCCATCACAAACCCCTCCAGCTTGGGGGTGCTGGCGGCAATTTCCCTGGCATTCAAAATGCCGAGCGGGGTTTCCATCATCGCCCAGAGCCGCGTTTCACCCTTTAGGCGCTTGGCGATGGCCTGAAGCTCGTCTGGCCCGTTGACTTTGGGGATCAAAATTCCGTCCGGCTCGGCAGCAATGGCAGCTTCCAGATCCGCCTCGCCCCATTGGGTGTCCAGCGCGTTTATCCGGATCAGGCATTTCCGCGCGCCGTAGCCGCGCTGCACCATTTCGCAGGCCAGATCCCGCGCCGCCAGCTTGTCTTCGGGGGCCACCGCATCCTCCAGATCAAAGATCAGCGCATCGGCGGCTAGCCCCTTGGCCTTTTCCAGCACGCGCTCGCGCGAGCCGGGGAGATATAGCACAGAACGGTAGGGATGGGACATGAGGGGCCTCTTATCTGTTGTTGCAGTGCAGCATGTTAGCGATTGAACAGGCAAAAACAAGTGTTTTTGTCGGGCATGATTGGCTTGCAGAGAATCGGTATTGGGGATAATGCAGAGGGCGAAATCAATGAAACTCCAGGAGAGTATACAATGGCACGCGCAAAAATCGCCCTGATCGGGGCCGGACAAATTGGCGGGACTTTGGCACATTTGGCAGCCATGAAGGAATTGGGAGATGTGGTTCTTTTCGACATCGCCGAGGGCATTCCGCAGGGCAAAGCGCTCGATATTGCCGAGAGCGCGCCGGTGGACCGCTATGACGCCGCCATGAGCGGGGCCAATGATTATTCCGCCATCGCCGATGCCGATGTATGTATCGTGACCGCCGGCGTGGCGCGCAAGCCCGGCATGAGCCGCGATGACCTGCTGGGCATCAATCTCAAGGTTATGAAATCGGTCGGTGAAGGCATTGCCGCCCATGCGCCCAACGCGTTTGTGATCTGCATCACCAACCCGCTGGATGCCATGGTCTGGGCCTTGCGCGAGTTTTCCGGCCTGCCCCATAACAAGGTGTGCGGCATGGCGGGCATTCTGGATAGCGCCCGTTTCCGGCATTTTCTGGCCGATGAATTCGATGTCTCGGTAAAAGACGTGACGGCCTTTGTGCTTGGCGGCCATGGCGATACCATGGTGCCCTTGGCGCGCTATTCCACCGTGGCCGGTATTCCCCTGCCGGACCTGGTTGAAATGGGCTGGACCACACAAGACAAGCTCGATGCCATCATCCAGCGCACCCGCGATGGCGGGGCAGAGATCGTTGGCCTGCTGAAAACCGGCTCGGCGTTTTATGCCCCTGCAGCCAGCGCCATCCAGATGGCCGAGGCCTATCTGGGCGACCAAAAACGCCTGCTGCCCTGTGCAGCACATGTGGCCGATGCTTACGGGCTGAAGGATACCTATGTCGGTGTGCCTACTATTATCGGCGCTGGCGGTGTTGAAAAAATCGTTGAAATCAAGCTGAATGCCGAAGAGCAGGCAATGTTTGACAAATCTGCGGCTGCGGTGAAGGGTCTTGTGGACGCCTGTATCTCGATTGACGCCACCCTGGCCTAGCCCGGCCCTGCAGCGCCGTAGCCTTGATCGGGCCAGAGCATGCCGCTCTGGCCCTTTTTTCTGATTGGATCAGGAGACCGCTTCGAGCATTACATACCCATGACTTGAAAACCCGCCTGATAAAAACTACCTCTAGATGGCAACCAATGCATCAGGAGGCCTAATGCGTATATTCTCGATTTTTGTTCTGATCTTTTTCGCGAATGCCGCAACAGCTCAAATTGACCGCCTTGTTGCAAATTCCGGCCTGGCAGGTGCCGAAGAAACACTGGCGGCCCTTCCCGATAAATCCGCAAATGACCAGTTCTCCTATGGTGCTGTTCTGTTTTTGCGCGGTATCGAGAAATCACTACAGTTTCGTTGGCAGCACAATTTGGCAATCAAGGATTTTGACCTGCCGGTGCTGCGCCTGCCCGTGCCGCCCAACCCTGCAGCGCGGCCCTTTTCGCCGGAGCTGATAACTGCATTATTCAAAAACCTGCGCGATGATATGGCGGCAAGCCAAGCCGCTTTGGCTGCGGTAGATGGTGAGGTTTTGGTGAAAATAGACCTGATGTCGCTATGGTTTGACATTAACATGAACGGCACGCGGGATAACGGCGAAGGGTTGATGGAATTTGCTGCCAATACCCTGATGCTCCAGACCCGTGAAATACAGGCCCGGGCCGGCTCAGGCCTTACGGTTCATTTCGACACCGCGGATGTGGCATGGCTGAATGCCTATACCCACCTGCTATCGGGCCTGTCTGAACTGGTGGTTGCCTTTGATCCGGCAGAAGCCATTGCCCGGGTTCTGGCGAGCAACCAGCAGATGATGGACTTGCGCGGCAACGCGCCTCCCGGCAATTTGTTTGATGCGCAGTTTGGCGGCTGGGTAGACCAGTTTGCCATGGTTTATGGCGCGCTCAACCAGCAGCCAAATGCCGAAAACACCCGCGCCGCACTTGCGCATTTTCTGGCCATGATCGAGCAAAACAAGGTGTTTTGGGCTGCTGTGGCGGCAGAAACAGATAATAGTCTCGAATGGATTCCCAATGAAAGACAAACAGCAGCGCTGGGCTTCACCCTGCCCGAAGGGGTGGCGGAAACATGGCAAGCCATCCTTGGGGATGCCGAACAGATGCTGAAGGGTGAATTGCTGGTTTCATATTGGCGCATCGCCCCTGCGGGCGGGGTCAATGTCCAAAAGCTGTTTGAAAACCCGCCGGTGGTGGATATTGTTGACTGGATTCAGGGCGCAGGCCTTCTGCCTTATCTGGAGCGCGGCCCCACGGTTTCGGCGCGAAACTTTCAGCAGTTCGAGCGGATGCTAGCGGGCGACACCTTGCTTTTCGCCCTGTTGTTTAACTAATAAACAGATCGCCGTCATTTTTGTGATCACAGGGTTTTTTGCCGTGATCACAAAAGCGCATTATCACTCCGAATTTACTTCTCCTGCGGCAAAATGGCTTTCCAGACTCGGTTTTTCGTGTCTAATGCGCATTAACCATACGGTTTGTTTACCCTTTAGGGCGCACAAACCGGAAATTGCTGTAAAAAGGGAAACGCGAATGAATATCCACGAATATCAGGCCAAAAAGCTTTTGGGCGAATATGGCGCGCCGGTTTCCGAAGGTCGCGCTGTGCTGAAAGCAGAAGATGCGAAAACCGCAGCCGGAGAGCTGGACGGTCCGATCTGGGTGGTAAAAGCGCAAATCCATGCGGGCGGCCGCGGCAAGGGCCATTTCATCGAGCCGGAAGCTGGCGAAGCTGGCGGGGTGCGCATCACCAAATCTGTGTCCGAAGCGGCTGAAGAGGCGCAAAAAATGCTGGGTCGCACACTGGTAACCCATCAATCCGGCGAAGCGGGCAAGGTTGTGAACCGGGTCTATATCGAGGATGGCGCCAGCATCGCCACCGAGCTTTATCTGGCGCTGCTGGTGGATCGCGTGTCGTCACGGGTTTCCTTTGTTTGCTCGACCGAGGGCGGCATGGATATTGAAACCGTAGCCGCCGAAACCCCTGAAAAGATTCTCAGCTTCAGCGTGGATCCGGCGTCGGGTATTTCGGGCTTTCATGGCCGCCGCGTCGCCTTTGCGCTCGGGCTGGAAGGCAAGCAGGTCAAGCAATGTGTGCAGCTCATCAACCAGCTTTACAAGCTGTTCATGGAGCGCGATTGCGAGATGCTGGAGATCAATCCCCTGATCGTCACCACCGAAGGTGATCTGGTTTGTCTGGATGCAAAAATGGGATTTGATTCAAATGCCATGTATCGTCAGCCGGAAATTCTGGCGCTGCGCGACGAGACCGAGGAAGACCCCAAGGAGCTGGCCGCCTCGAAGTTTGATCTGAACTATATCTCGCTGGATGGCGAAATCGGCTGTATGGTAAATGGGGCCGGTCTTGCCATGGCAACGATGGATATCATCAAGCTTTATGGCTCTTCGCCGGCCAATTTCCTGGATGTCGGGGGTGGGGCAACCACCGAAAAAGTCACGGAAGCCTTCAAGATCATCACCTCGGATCCAAATGTTAAGGGCATTCTGGTGAATATTTTTGGTGGCATCATGCGCTGCGATGTGATTGCCGAGGGGGTGATTGCTGCGGTGAAAGAAGTGGGTCTGAAGGTGCCGCTGGTGGTGCGCCTGGAGGGCACCAATGTGGAAAAAGGCAAAGAAATTCTCAACAATTCCGATGTGGATGTGATTGCCGCCGATGATCTGGGTGATGCTGCCGAGAAAATTGTAAAGGCGGTAAGCGGATGACGATATTGTCCCTCCAGCGAAACACATTTCTTGGTGGCGGGCTTTTTGTGCTTTCCGCCTGTATTCCTGTGCTTGAATCCGAGATGCCGGAAGAAAATCTGGCAATTACCAAAGAAGTGCAGACCGACCCGATGGGAGAGCGCCCCCCTGCCACCGCTGCCGAGGCTGCGGTATTGTTTCGCGCGGTTTGTCTGGATCAGGCGCCGGATTTTGAGCGCTCCTCGCAGGTGCTGAACCAAATGCCGGAGATCGAGATCAACGCCGAATCGGGTTATCAGCATATCAATCTGAATGTCAGTTTTTCGCTTGAGGGCGGTGTGGGCAACAAGCGCTGCACCATGACCTTCAATTCCGATGATAGCCCCGAGCTGGTGGAGGCCGAGCTGAATGAGGTTCTGAATATACCCGGCATTATTTCGAGCTTTTCGCCACCACCGCGCCGTCGTGGCCTGAATATTTTCTCTATCTCTGTGCAGGCTGACCCGAATGCAGCCCCGCAAACCGAAGCCCATCCCGAAGCGCCAGCAGAAGCGCCATCGAACTAAAAAGGACCTAAAATGGCCGTTCTCGTAAATGAAAATACTCGTGTAATCTGTCAGGGCCTTACCGGCTCGCAGGGCACCTTCCACTCCGAACAAGCCATCGCTTACGGCACCAGAATGGTGGGCGGCGTAACGCCGGGCAAGGGCGGGCGCAGCCATATCGGCCTGCCGATCTTTAATACTGTCGCGGAAGCGCGCCACGCCACCGAGGCCAATGCCACCGCGATCTACGTGCCGCCTCCCTTTGCCGCCGATGCGATTCTGGAAGCGATTGATGCCGAGATGGAGCTGATCGTTTGCATCACCGAGGGCATTCCCGTTCTGGATATGATGAAGGTGAAGCGCGCATTGCAAGGCTCCAGATCAACGCTTATCGGACCAAATTGCCCGGGGGTTATCACGCCGGACGCCTGCAAAATCGGCATTATGCCCGGGCATATCCACCAGCGCGGCTCGGTCGGGGTGGTTTCGCGCTCCGGCACGCTGACCTATGAGGCGGTAAAGCAAACCACCGATGTGGGCCTTGGCCAAAGCACCTGCGTGGGCATTGGCGGCGATCCGATCAAAGGCACCGAGCATATCGATGTGCTGGAATGGTTCTTGGCCGATGATGAAACCCAGAGCATTATCATGATTGGCGAAATCGGCGGCTCGGCCGAGGAAGAAGCGGCGCAATTCCTGAAAGACGAAGCCAGGCGCGGGCGCAAAAAGCCGGTAGCAGGCTTTATTGCCGGTCGCACGGCGCCTCCGGGCCGTCGCATGGGCCATGCGGGCGCGATTGTGGCCGGCGGCAAGGGCGGCGCGGAAGACAAGATCGAAGCCATGAAAAGCGCCGGTATTGTCGTGGCCGAAAGCCCCGCTGGCCTTGGCGAGGCTGTGCTGAAGGCGATCGGATGATTCTCGGGTGGGCTTGCTCCCGCCGCAGGTGAAAGGAAAGGCGGGCTGAAACCCGACCGATGGAACAAATGAACGCAATAACCGCACTGACAACCGGCCTTCAAAAATATGCCCGCTTCAAGGGCCGCGCCACAGCACCCGAATTCTGGTGGCTTGTTATTGCGCTCGTGGCCATTGAGGCCGTGATTTTCACGGTATTCGAGCGCAGTGGTCTGTTTCAGGTTGCCGTGATGGAAGTAGCGGGCTTTCAGATATCGCTCCTGTTCGCCGCCACCTGCGCCGCCCTCGCCATCCCCTTCCTCTCCGTCTCGTGGCGGCGGCTGCATGATTTTGGCTGGGGAGGCTGGTGGGTGCTGCTATGGGTTGCGATCGTAACATATTTTTTACGTATTTTGATGTTGGTATTTGTAGATATCAACCTGTGTATCGAAGCCGGCGGCCGGAAATGTATCGCTGAAATCGGCTGGGGATATGGCTTCACCCCTGCCATTTCGCTTCTGGTTTTTGTCGTTGGGTTTGGCTTTATCATGTCGCGCCCGTCAGCTCCGGCAGCCAATGCCTATGGTCCGCCCATATCCGGTGAAAAATGATGGTATTGGTGAGCAACCCCTATAAATTCATTTTTCTGAAAACCAGCAAAACTGCCGGCACTTCGGTAGAAATGGCGCTGGAACCGGTTTGCGCACCCAAGGGCCACAAGGTGCAGGAGGCAGTCGAGACTGTCCTGTCCGATATCGGCATCATCGGCAGCCGGATGCGGCCTTGCACCCTGCCACCCCAGCCCGCGATCGAGCGTGGCACATGGTGCCACCATAAACCCGCCGCCGATATTCGTCGCGATCTTGGCGAGGCACGCTTTGCGGCCTATACCAAAATCACCACCATCCGCAATCCTTTTGATCGCTGCGTGTCGCTGTTTCATTGGGCCAACCGGCAATTGCTTGACCTGATCGACAGCTTTGATCAGATACGCACAACCTTTCAGGATTTTATCAAATCACTCGAATGGGGCACCAACGAGTCGATTGCCTTTATCGATGGGGAATATATCATCGATCG
>JALSHK010000430.1 GCA_026982275.1 Paracoccaceae bacterium
TTGAAAAATCCCCTCGAAATGTAAGCATAGAGCAGGCGGCGCGTTTGGCGATTGATGTGCCCTTCGGGGTGGCCAAAGTTGCGCTTACCGTGAATGCCACGGATGATTTTCTGGATGCGCTCACCGCGCGGGTGCCACTGGACATGCTTCAGCTTCACGGCGCCGAGACCCCCGCGCGGGTGGCAGGGCTGCGTGCGCGTTATGGCTTGCCGGTGATGAAGGCGGTTGGCGTGGCCAAGCCGGAGGATCTGGCCGCGCTTGCAGCCTATGAGGCGGTGGCCGATCAGATACTGGTGGATGCCAAGCCTGCGGAAAACGCCGCGCTCCCGGGGGGGAACGGGCTGGCTTTTGACTGGAACCTGCTGGCAGGCAGGACATGGCAAAAACCGTGGATGCTGGCGGGTGGCTTGATACCGGAAAATGTAGCCACAGCCATCCGGCTTACGGGTGCAGAGCAGGTGGATGTTTCCTCCGGTGTGGAATCATCGCCGGGGGTTAAGGATGCGGCGCTGATCAAGGCATTTATCGCGGCGGCACAGAATTCGCCAAAGTGACAATTTTACGGGTATGTAGCCAGTGATTGATGGAGTTCCATTCCGGCTTCCATATCCATATCGCTAAAATCCATCACCGCAAAAAACGCATGGCAGACGGCGGATTTTTTCTCCTTTTCTGTGATGTCCTCCACATCTTCAGCGCTGCGAAACTGGACGATATCGATGTAATTGCCATCAGGGGTGCGCACCAGTTCGCGGCGAATAACACCCGCCTCTTTGCTAACAAATTCGCTTTGGAACCTCTCGGAGGCGGCCAAAAGATCCGCCTCTGTTTTGCCCGTGGCCAGTTTGATGGGCGCGAGGATGGTAACCGGTTTTTGCATTGGTATTTCCTTTGTTTTTGCTTCTGTATTTCTTTTCTATAGACATATACGCCATTATATGACCTATTTGTTTGATGCAGCGCACAAGCACCATAAGCCGGCTGGAGCGGCTGGAGATGATCACTACCCGTCTGAAGGAGGACAGGTTTTTTACCGCCGCTGGGCTGGCTGGCGAGCTGGGTATCAGCCTGCGCACCCTTACGCGGGATATTCAAATCCTGCGTGATCAAGGCGTGCCGATAGAGGCTGACAGGGGCCGTGGCGGGGGCTTGCGGCTGGAGAGGCGCTGGGGCATCGGACGGCTGAAACTGAGCTATGCGCAGGCGGTTGATCTGCTGATCAGCCTTGCGGTCACCGAGCAGATGCAGTCTCCGCTATTTATGGCCCATCTGGGCGCGGTGCGGCGCAAGCTTATGGCGTCTTTTTCGCCAGATACCAAAAGCAAGGTCGAGGGCCTGAAAGAGCGGATTTTGATCGCGAAATCGGCTTCGGCCCTGCTGCTTGCCGATTTCAGCAATCCACCGCGCGATTCAGTCACAAAGCTGCATCAGGCGTTTTTGCAGATGCAGGAAATCAGAATTACCTATCGGGCTGAAAGCGGAGCCGTGACCAGGCGGGTGATCCAGCCGCATTATCTGTTGCTGAGCTATCCGATCTGGTATGTGCTGGCATGGGATCATCTGCGGGGCGAGGTGCGTAGCTTTCGCTGCGACCGGATAGCGGGGATTGCCGCGCAGGAGGCCGAATTCCGGCTGCGGCCCCTGTCTGATTTTACGGCAGCAATCAAGGGCGCTCAGGTGATTTGAACGGCGATTCCCTATCCCGACTTTACTCTGGCCTTGGCGGGCTATAAATGTTTCCCATTCATAAGGAGCTCACCATGGTCAGTGATTCACCCAACAGCTTTATGCAAGGTCCCGACGAGCAGGGCCGTTATGGTATCCATGGCGGGCGGTTTGTCTCCGAGACCCTGATGCCGCTCATTCTGGAGCTGGAGGCGCAATACGAGCATGCCAAAACCGATGACAGCTTCTGGGCCGAAATGGATTTCCTCTGGAAGCATTATGTGGGCCGCCCCAGCCCGCTTTATTTTGCCGAACGGCTGACCGGGCATCTGGGAGGGGCCAGAATTTATCTCAAGCGTGACGAGCTGAACCACACTGGCGCGCATAAGATCAACAACGTGCTCGGGCAAATTCTGCTGGCTCGCCGGATGGGCAAGAGCCGGATCATTGCCGAGACAGGCGCGGGGCAACACGGGGTCGCCACCGCCACGGTCTGCGCCAAATTTGGCCTTGAATGTGTGATTTTTATGGGGAAAACCGATGTGGAGCGGCAATCTCCCAATGTGTTTCGCATGAAGCTTCTGGGGGCCAGGGTGGTGCCTGTCACCTCGGGGCGCGGCACGCTGAAAGACGCGATGAACGAAGCGATGCGCGATTGGGTGACCAATGTGGACGATACATTTTATTGCATTGGCACCGTGGCTGGCCCGCATCCATACCCCGCGATGGTGCGCGATTTTCAGGCCATCATCGGCAAGGAAACCCGCGAGCAAATCATGCAAGCCGAGGGCCGCTTGCCCGATACCCTGATCGCCGCCATTGGCGGCGGCTCCAATGCGATGGGGCTGTTTTATCCGTTTCTGGATGACGAAGACGTGGCGATTATCGGCGTCGAGGCGGGGGGGCACGGGGTCGATGACCGCTTTGAGCATGCGGCCAGCATCAGCGGTGGCCGACCGGGGGTTTTGCATGGCAACCGCACCTATCTTTTGCAGGATGCCGATGGGCAAATTCTTGAGGGGCATTCGATTTCGGCGGGGCTTGATTATCCGGGCATCGGCCCCGAGCATGCATGGCTGCACGATATCGGGCGGGTGCAATATGTATCGGCCACCGATGCGCAGGCGCTGGAAGCGTTCCAGCTTTGCTGTGCGCAGGAGGGCATTATACCGGCGCTGGAGCCGAGCCACGCGCTGGGCCATGTGATCAAGCTGGCCCCGACCCTGCCCAAAGACCATCTATTGGTAATGAACATGTGCGGGCGCGGTGATAAGGATATATTTACGGTTGCCGGTCACCTTGGGGTGAAACTCTAGGCGCGGCATGCGAGAGGACAAATCCCGGGTTTCGGTTATGCGCTTCACTATAATATAAATGCCTGTATTGCCTTGTTGGCGCGGCATTTAGCTGCCACAATAGACGTATCGAGAGAGCCGTCAGGCTCTAGAGGGAGGCAAAGCTTGGAACCACGGCATTTTTGGCGGCGCTTTATTGCATTGGTGATCGATTTTATCCTCCTCAGCCAGCTTGCATTTTTTCTGGCTGTTCCATTTGCCAATGGCGAGAGCCTTCGCCTGAGTGGCGGCTTATACCAGTCAATCTCTTGTAATGTTGTGTCGCTGGAAGAAAATGCCAGAGCCTATTTCTCCGGACAGGGCATAAGTGCTGAAAAAGGGAGCCTCTGCGTTTCGTATCAAAACGGTTTCTATGCGGGCAGTGATCTTCTGGTCAGCAGCGAAACCAACGAGGCAGGCGAAATTGCAGATACAGCAACCACTATTACCGTTTCAATCAATCGCGCAGGCGAGCGGATTATACCTGTCTTTCCGGTTGTTCTTCTTGCGCCCCTGTCGGTTTTGCTGGGTATGATATTGATGACCTGGCTGTGGCGCGGGCAAACGGTCGGAAAGAAAATCACAGGTGTGCGGGTGGTTCCCGGGGGGGGCGAAGATTTGGGGTTTGTTCAGGCGGCCAAGCGGGAGATGCTGAAATTTGCACCGGCAATTCTCTTGTTTACCCTCGGCATGCTGGCACCGGATTATACGCTTGAACGGGTTGTTCCGGTTTTGCAAAACGGGGAGAATGCGGCGATGGCTTTGCTTGTTCTGGGGGCCAGCACATTTATGTATATTCTATGGTGGGTTGCGCCGCTGATCTGGTGGAACGGTGCTATGCCCTATGACCGGTTTATCCGGACCGCAGTTGTGCGGGCCACCCGCTAAAGCCCGGCCTGCTGTTCATATACCGGCCGGAATCGTTTGATGTGGATAGCGGCCAAGGCAATATTGTCTGTTGTAACAGCGGCTAAAAGCGCTATGTAAGGCGTCCGCTCAAAAAGTTGCGGCGTTGTATATGGAGAGAGAGAATGGCGGAATATAAACTGGGCGATATCGTGGCCCTGACAGCGGGTTCGCCCCGCATGGCGGTGGAAGCCGTGGATGGAGATACGGTTTCGACCGTGTGGTGCAACGAGGGCACCATTCATCGCGACAGCTTTAACCTAGCCTTGATCAAGAAATGGGAAGTCCGCGAAGGCGGTGACCGAGGCGGCTATAAAGGCGGCGGCGACCGTGGCGGATACAAGGGCGGCGGCGACCGAGGCGGTTACAAGGGCGGCGGCAAGCCTTATGGCGGCGATCGTGACGGTGGCGGCAAGCGCTTTGAGGGTGGGGAGGATCGTAGCGCCCCCAAAGGCAAGCCTGGCTGGGATGGCAAACCCCGCGAAAAGAAATTTTTCCGCAAGGATTAGGGCCGGCTGTTTTCGGGAGGCCATGGCTGGCCTTGGCCGCTTTACGGATTTTTTGCAGACCCGGCGATCCTGGCGTTGTATTTCTTCACAGCTTCGGGAAAGCTGGCTGCCGCCCGCTCCAGATAGGGCGAGGCTTCTGCATGGCGCTGGTTCTCGATCAGCAATCCGGCCAAGCGCAGCGATGGCGGAGCGGCCAAAGCGGAGATTTTGTCGGCTCTGAAAAAGCTCTCTATTGCCGCGTTCTGATTGCCCGAGGCAATATGTATATCGGCCAGACGCCGCCATTTATCTTCGCTTTCTTGCAGGCTTATCGCATGGCGCATGAATTTTTCGGCCTGCGAATAGCTGGCCGCATCGAATTTAACTACGGCTGCTTCTCGAAACAGATTGGCCAATATCCGGCTTGGCCCTCGCACCTCGGAAATTTCAGGTATGTCCTGGTCAATCAGCGCGCTGGCGCGCAAGGGCTGTAAATGCGCGGATAGCGATTTGTAAATCGACAGGGAGATTTCGGGAGAAAACCGCTCATTGGCCAATCGGGATTCGTAATTTTTGATGATTTGCTCATCCACGCTGTATTTGCGCAGAAAATTAAAGTAGGAGCAGGTATAGATCAAAACGCTCTGGCCATCGGCACAAGGCGGTAATTGCGAGCTGGAAACGCCGGCCAGAAGCTCGAGGTTTCCACCGGAAAGAATGCGGAAAAACCGCTGGAGCGCCGGGCCGTCATCAGCGGTAGCCTGACAGCGCTCGAATTCGGTTTGAGAAATGGGGGCTTTATGGGTCCGCACCACATCAAGGCTGCCTTTTTTTGTGGCGGCGGCGGCGCGGTAGGAAATCCTGCCGGAATTCGGCTCTTTGATATCCGTAAAAAACAGCAGCCGCCCCCCGCGCCATACAGGCAGAAAGACATGCGCCATGTCAGATCCAAACATTTTGCGCTCCGGTCTAAATTGATTTGCACTCGCAATTTACCATGATAGAGATGGCGGGTGAAGCATAGATACAAAATGAGTGATTTTAAGGTAAATTTTAAGGTAATACGACTTTAGTTGTGTTTTTTTTCCAATATTATATACTGCGGCGTGTATTTACGAGTAGTAATCCGCTGTAGCAAGTGAGAATGCAGGCAAATGAAAAAAGTAGTATTGCATGTTGGGCCGTCAAAAACAGCCAGCACGACGGTGCAGAAGTTTTTGTCGGAATATGAGGGTCAATCGGCATTTCACTATCCCTGCTGGGGCTGGACAAGGCCGGATGCCGGCCATCATAATCTGGCCTATGAAATGCGCAATGATGACCGGTTTGACCCCTCCATTGGCGGGCTTGACCGGCTGGAGGCGGATCTTTCGAACGGCAAATCCCTGTTTTTGTCTTCCGAGGATTTCCCGATCTTTGCGCCCTCCATGCAAAAGGTGAAAGATGTATGTGATCGCTTCGGTTTTGAGCTGGAGGTCCTGTTTTTTGTCCGCGATCCGGTGGCGCGGCTGAATTCGATGTATACCCAGCAGATAAAAACCTTCGTGGAAAATTGCGCTTTTCCCGATTTTATCAACCGCGCCAAGCGCGAAGATAAATTGGGTCTGCGCAAGAATGTGCGTGATCCTCTGGCCCGTATCGGCGTGAAGGTGCGTTTTTTGCCCTTTATCGGCCCGCAGCTAAACCAGATTTTTGCAGATATGTGTGAGGGTTACGGGTTTTCCGCGCGAGCAGAGCAATTCGAGCACACCAATCCTGCCCCTTCACCTGAAGAAATTGCGCTTTACCGGCAGATCGGCCATTTAATGCAAAAATCCAGGGTCAGCCATTGGGAGGCCAGCAACAGGTTTCGCAAGAAATATGGCTTCACCCAGAAGTTTTTCGGCTTTGACCAATGGCTGATTGATGATGTGCGCGAATATCTGGAGCCGGAATACGAAGATCTGGCCGAACTGGGGCTGGGGGAATATGCCGAGGCATTGGAGGCGACGCTCTGGAAGGCCAAGCCGAAAAACACCAATATTTCGGATCAGGACAAATTCCGCGACTTCAAAGACGATATTTCGGCCTTTATGAAGCTTTAATCCGCGCCAGCATCGCCTCGAAACCGGAGGTGAAGCGCTCGAAGCTGCGCTCTTTTTTCAAAATGCTATCTTGCTTGCGGCTGAGGGTTTTCGCCGTTTTTGCGTTATTTTGCAGCTCTCGCAAATGTCTGACATAGCCGTCAATATCTTCGGGGTCCTGCACATATAGCGGCCAGTTCTCCCCGAGAAATCCGGCAATGCCGCCGATATTCGGGGTCACGATCGGCAGGCCTTGCGCCGCGATCTCCATCAGGATGTTCGGGGTGCCATCGAATCTGGAAGTATAAAGAAAAGCAAAGCATTCATCGATTGGCAGCTCGGAAATATTGAAAAATTCGCCCCCGTGCTGCACATTTTCTGGCATATTATCCCAGTTGATTGCGGCATCCCCAAGCACCTGACGGCCATACATCAGAAATGTGGTCCCGGGCATTTTGCGCGCAATTTCAGCAACGATTGCGGGGTTTTTCTGGCTGTCAAACCGGCTGGCCCACAGCACCTTTTCCGGCATGGCTTTTGAATTTGAGCGTGCGGCCAGCCCCTCTATCGGGTATTTCAGGGCGCTGGAGCGCCTCGCCGGCAGCGCATAGGTTTTTTCCATTTCGCCCAGATACCAGTCATTATCAAATACAAATTGGTCCACCACATCCATAAGCTCCGGGATCTCGCGGAAATAACCGTCATAATGACCATCCGGATGGATATGCGGGCAAAAGGCCGACACAAAAATAGTGCTGCAGGCGGCTCTGATTTTGGCTTTGGTCTTTAATCCAGTCAGGGCGCAATAGCCGATATAGGCGTGAATAAGGTGCAGGGTATCGGGCTGGATTGCCTCGATCGCCGTAGTCAGAACTTCCACCCGCTCCTCGCGGGCAAGATGGGTATAGGGTTTGCCCATCGTGGCCTCGAACAGATCCGGCAGATTCAGGATATCAAAATTGCGCGCTTCAAAACGGGCGGTAATATTGGGCTGGTCTGTCAGGACAATCAAAGGGTTCAGCCCCAGCTTCTCTGCCGCCAGATACTGCCACATCCCCACCAGCTCTGCCCCGCCGGATTCCAGCCATGGCAGCAAAATCACATAGCGCCCAGGCTCGGGATGCGCGGCTTTTATTGCCGCGCGCATGGGCAGGATACCGGTGGATTTCGGCTCGGCCCATTGCAGCCTATGCGAAATAATATCGGATAATGGGCCGACTCCGGGGTGCTCTCGGGCATTGCGGGCCACCTGCGCCAGCGCCTCCTGATTGAGAGAGGAGGCGGCTTGCAGGGCAGCAGATTTTTCAACCGTGCCTTTTTCCAGCCGCTCATCGCCCCCCAGAATGGCCGCATATACGCCGCTATCGATCACGCCCTTTTGCCACCACCAGTGGACATCGTCTTCACAACCATCAAAATATAGCCGGTCAGACCAGTTTTCCGGCTTCCGGCTTTCCCGGGGTATAATCCGCCCTTCTGCCTGTCCATGCTCTATAAAATGCGCCGCAAGAGCTTTTTCATCCCAGATGCCTTTGGCCCATAGCTCGGTCAGGTCGGGATAGGCTTGCCAATAGGCTTTGATTTCATCAGGTGTCATCGCGGATCCCCGTCTGTTTCCGGCATGGCTATGGCCACGGTTTCGTCGCAGGCGCTGGCCAGATGCCGGCCCTCCCGGGTGTAATTATATAAGGCTTCGGCCAATTCCAGCGCTGTTCTGGGCGGGGTCCGGCTGATCTTCTCCCGGGATAATACCAGCATGGGCGGCGTTTCGTCGCTTATCAGCTGGTCATACCAGGAGGAAAATACAGTGGCGGCTTCGGAATAGTTGTTCCAACGGCTGCGATAATGCCCGTTATTCAGAATGGATAGCGAAATCTGGGGCGGCACCAAAGCGATATGCGCATTTACGTGCAAGAACCCGTGGGCGCGGGCATACCACTCGGGTTCGACCCATGTATTGGCGGCCTGATAAAGGAAAAATCTGGTTTTGTTGAGGGTCAGGGCGGTCAAGGTGATTTCGTGATCGGATTCGATCTTCATGTTGAACCGCTGTGCCACCTGATGATGCATCGGAAGCTGGTTGCGACGGGGCAGGCGGGGGGCGCTGAGCAGGGCCTCCAGATCAAAGCCGGCATCCCCGTGAACCGTGCGAAAGCGAAAGCGGGTGACCGCCGCATAGGCTTGCTGAAAACCGTCGGGCAATTCGGCCAGTTTCCAGTCGGTGCGGCTGGCCAGATAGGCGGCCAGCGCTGGCAGGGCCAGCACCCGATAAGGCTGGCCGGCATGGGCCTTGGCCAGCGCTGCATTCTGCGCCAGATGGTTGAGCGCAGGGGAAAGGGGATCAAAGCCTGTATCGGTCAGCAGGCTCAGGGTTTGATCGAAATTCTCCAGTAACACCCGATGAAATTCGGTAAACAGCTTGTTGAAAATATCGGAGCCAAGGTCTATCAGGATCGCGCCTTGATATTGCACCAGAGGCCGCATCAAGCAGCGGTTGAAATACCAATCCTCGATTTTGAAAAACCGTTCCAGATGGCCCGTGCAGATCACCTTGGCCCCAAAACGACCCATCAGCCCGAAATCGGAAAACACCAGATCGTCTTCGTCGACAATCAATACCGGCTGGTATGATTGATCCTTATAGGCGCTGGCGGCGGCGAGCATCAGCTCTATGGTTTTGTCAGCGGCACGCAGGTTTTTGGCGCTGGCAAAGATGAATATCTTGGGGCGCTCATCCATATCCCGCATCATATATTGGGTGGCGGCAGCGACATTATAATGCAGGTTCGGCAGCTCTGCGCGCAGCGCGCCGTGGGGCATGGCGTGATAATCGGTGATCAGGGATTCAAATTCGCCTTGCCGCTCTACCTCGTCCCAAAACCAGCGGGCGGGCGGGCCATCCCCTTGCACCGGCTCGCCCTTGCGGGTGATGGAATCACAAAAGGCCAGCGGCTTTTCGGGGCGCTCGGCGCGGCGAATCTCGATTTGCAGCAGGCTGTCCGGCTCAAATAGCGGCGAAGGCCCGTGGATCATGCCGGGGGTCAGCCCAAGGCTGGTGGCGGCGGGCTTTACCCGATAAAAGCAAATGGTTTCAGGCAGGAAGCTATGCCGGATCTGCTTGTGGATACTGTGGCACGACCATGTCCAGTCCTCGTTGCCGATGCCGGTGCGCTTGTTGTTATAGGGCATGGGGATTTCGGCAAACAGCTTGCGGTTCAGCACGGATTTATTGGAATAATACCATTCTGTGGTGAGGAAAAGCGGATGGAAGCGGCTATCCCAGGAATCGATCATCTGGCGGATATTCTGCTCGTTGCCGAAACGGGCGAAAAGCGCCGTGTGATAAACCGTGCGTTCATCAATTTCACCGCGCGCGGCCATTTCGAAAAACTGCAAATACCAGTTGGAGGAAAACAGATCGTCGCCATCGTGCAAAAACACCCAGTCATGCGCTGCCTCGGCAATGCCAAACTCCCGCGAGGCCCCGAGATCGCCAAAGGTGGCGGGGATGATCCGGTCGATCAGATCGCCAAACCCTTCGGCGATTTCCACGGTTTGCGCATCGGCATTATCGGCGATCACAATCACCTCCAGCGCATAGCCGGCCTCCACCGCAAGGCGTTTGGCCAGATCAAGGCTGCGCAGGGTCGGCACCAGAAGCGGCCCTTCACGGTGGATATTGATGATGGCGCTGGCGTGCAACAAAGGGGCGGGCTTTCTGAAAGGATGTGGTTGGGGTGAATTGAACAAAAATAATGTGGCGGCGCAATAAAATTCGGGGCTATTTTGGGCTTCGGAGCAGGAAGGGAGCTTCAAGCCGGAGTTTTGCCGGGCTTGACGAGGAAATCACCAAAGTAAGGTGGGATGTGCGCCAAAGGGGGCCCCAGCGCATGGTGTAATGCTGGCCGGGGTTCAGTCGGCGAATGCCGGTGCCGCTCTGGTGCAGTTCTAGCGCCATCCCGGGCTTGGCCTGGTGCAGGCTAACCTCGATTTCCTGATCATCATTTTCATTATAGGCGGAAATGGCCAGAATGGCGTTGGTCATCTCTGTGTCCGAGGTCAGGCTGAAGGCTGCTGGCCTTCCCGTTTCCAGCCGGCAGGCCCGGCCCTTGTCCAGCTTATGATTCGCGGCTCCCCGCAGCTGGATTTCCAGTGCCAAGGGGGACAAAA
>JALSHK010000431.1 GCA_026982275.1 Paracoccaceae bacterium
TCGTCGATAAATACACAAGCCACATCCCCTTGCGCTTGCCGCGCTTGAATCATGGTGAAAAGGTCACTATCGGGGCTGAACCAGTCAGAATCGGCATCAATGCCGATGCGGCTGGCGATTTTGCCTTTCCCTGCGCGATCATCGAGTCTGGCGGTGATCAGATAGGTCTGCATCCCGCCTTCGTTATAATTATAGGAAGCCTGCAAAAGGATGGTGCTTTTGCCGGCATTCATGGTGGAGTAGTTGAAATATAATTTAGCCATGGGGCAGATTTAGCAAAATATTTTACCTAGCGATAGAAGATATTTCCGCCAAACCGCCCGCGTGGTGAAAGCGTGGCAAACCAGCCGGGCCGCATACTGGCTGCATGGAAAAACAACGCGCCATTGGTGATATCTTCCCCTCGGTTTGTGAGTAACTCCATGGAGATGGCACGGGCCTGCGCGAGGGAGGACGGCTCGTTATATACATCATTGGGGATGCTGTCGCAGCGATAGCTGAATTGGCAACTGCCGCGATAGCGCTGGTCGATCACGCCGCAAATACTGTCGGGAAAGCGCGGATCGGCGGCGCGATTCAGGATTACTTCGCCCACGGCGCGCTCGCCTTCAATGGTGGTGCCACGTGCCTCGAAATAGAGCGCTTCGGAAAGGCAATCCAGATCGGCCCTGGAATAGACCGAACCGGCCAGCGTGCCGCTTTGGGGCAGGCTTTGGGCACAGGCGGTAAGCAGGGCCAATAGCAATACTGTAATTCTGGATCGGATAGACATGTTTCTCGCCCGTATAATTTGGCAGTATATGGGGTTTATGGGCTGCAATGGCAAGTTTGTGTCTGATAAGCAGGCGATTTGTCGCAAGCCGGCCCAATGACAAGAGGGAGGCCGTGGTGGAATTGTTTATAGGGGAAAGGCTGTTTTTCCGGATAAAGCCATATTAGAGAGCGGCTCGCCGCCAGCCGGGAGAATAATTGAAATAAAATTAATATACATTTTATAGCCGGTTAGCGGATTTTGCTGGCAAACCGGCTTAAAGAAGCGCATGGTTTTGCCCGCGATAAAATACCGGAAACAGGAGATATTTTGCCCGATCTTGAAGCCGACTGTCTTAACTATACGTTTCGTTTTGCCAAGGATGCCGGCAAGATTGTCATGGGGTGTTTTTGGAAAGATTGGCGGATTGATCTAAAACGGGAGACCATAAAATGAGCGCTACGGAATCCCTTTTGCGGCTGATCGGCTCGGTCAGTTTGCTGCTCTGGGGCCTTTATATGGTTCGCACCGGTGTCACCCGCGCTTTTGGCTCGGAGCTGCACCGGCTTATCGGGAGGGCGGTGTCCAACCGGATATCGGCATTTCTGAGCGGTATTGGCGTGACGCTGATTGTGCAATCCTCCACCGCCACGGCGCTGATTATATCGTCTTTTGCGGCGCGGGGGGTGATCGCGCTGCCTGCCGCGCTGGCGGTGATGCTCGGGGCCGATATCGGCACTACGCTGGTGGCGCAGGTCCTTTCGTTCGATCTGAGCCTGATGCCCTATATTCTGGTGATGGTCGGGTTGGTTTTGCACGGGCCGAAGCGCAGCAGCAAAACCCGCCAGCTTGGCCGCGCGGTATTCGGGCTGGGGCTGATGCTTCTGGCGCTCTCGCTTATTGTGCAAAGCTCCGAGCCATTGCGAAATTCTGTTATATTGCAGGAGGTATTTGCCTCGATCAGTTCCGAGCCGATGATTGCAATATTGCTCGCGGCGCTGCTGACATGGCTTTCCCATTCCAGCCTTGCGATTGTGCTATTGGTGATGAGCTTTGCGGTGGGCGGGGTTATCAGCATTGATCTGGCGTTTTTGCTGGTGATCGGCGCCAATGTCGGCGGGGTTATTCCGCCGATTGTCGCCACGCTTTCCGAGGGTGATCTGGCGCGCAGGGTGACCTTTGGCAATGCAGGCTTCAAAATTGCGGGGGCGATCCTGTTTGTGCCCTTTCTTGGCCTGATGCCCGATTTTCTCGGGCAGATTTCGACCGACCCGGCAAGGCTGGTGGTGAATTTCCATACGTTATTCAATTTTGCCCTGGCGATTGTTTTTGTGCCGGTAGTGCCGCTGGCGGCCAGGCTGTGGGAGCGGATTATTCCGCCAAGTTCCAGCAGCACCGACGATGACCAGCCCCGTTTTCTGGATGAAAATTCGATCAATACGCCGGTATTGGCGCTGGCCTGCGCCACGCGCGAGGTGGGGCGCATGGCCGAAACGGTGGATACCATGCTGCGCGGGGTTTCGGAATGTTTGCGCAGTGATGATTATTCCAATGTGGACGAGTTGATCGAGCTGGATGACCGTGTCGATACCCTTTATGACGAGATCAAATCCTATGTAACACGGGTTTCGCGTCAGGAAGTAGATACGGCTGAAGGCGAGCGCGTGGTGGAAATTCTGATGTTCACCACCAATCTGGAACATATGGGCGATATTATCGAGAACCTGCTCGGCGCTTTGGTGCGGCGCTCCAAAAAGGAGATCAGCTTTTCCAAACAAGGGCTGGCGGACCTGCTGGAGCTGAACGACAAGCTGATTTCCAATCTCACATTGGCGATCAATATCTTTAATTCCGGTGATGTGTCGCTGGCCAAGCAGCTGGTCAAGGAAAAAGCGCGGGTCAACAAGCTGCAGGGGGCCTTTGTGCAAAGCCATCTCGAACGGCTGAAAGACGGGCGGATCGAGAGCGTGGCAACCTCGAGCCTGCATATGGATGTGCTGCGGGACCAGCGCCGGATTCATTCGCATATAACTGCGGTTGCCTACCCGATATTGGAGCGGGCCGGCAAGCTGCGCAAATCGCGGCTGAAATAGTGAAATTACTTTCGAGGTTTTGCAAATCGGGGCTTGCGGCGATGCACAAGAGCGACTAAAACGCCCCTTGTCGGGTGATTAGCTCAGTTGGTAGAGCGCTTCGTTTACACCGAAGATGTCGGGAGTTCGAGTCTCTCATCACCCACCATTTTTCCGACAAGGGGCCGAAGCGGAATCCGGAATCGGGGCTTCCGCTTTTCAGGGCTATCGCCGTGGCTTATAACCCAGCAGGCGCAGGGCGTTGAGCGTTACCAGCACGGTGGCTCCGGTATCGGCCAGAATAGCCATCCAGAGCGAGGTGATGCCAAATAGTGTGGTCACCAGAAATACGGCTTTCAGTCCAAGCGCTATGGTGATGTTCTGGTAGATATTTCTCATCGTTTCCTGCGAAAGATCCACCAGGGCCGGCACGTCTGAAACCTGCTCGTGCAGCAGCGCGGCATCGGCGGTTTCCAGCGCCACGTCGGTGCCGCCGCCCATGGCAATGCCGACATCGGCGCGGGCCAGCGCCGGGGCGTCGTTAATGCCGTCGCCCACCATAGCCACCCCGCCCTTTTCGCGCAGTCCTTCGATGATCCGGAGCTTGTCTTCGGGCATCAGCTCGGCTTGCACCTGCATCCCGAGCTGCGTGGCGAGGGCCTTGCCGGTGCGGGCATTGTCGCCCGTTAGCATGATGGCGGAAATTCCCATGCGCTTCAGCGTTGCGATCGAAGAGGCGGCATCCTCTCGCAGCTCGTCGCGCATGGCGATGATGCCCAGCACCACGCCATCTGCCAGCACAGCAGCCACGGTTTTTCCGTCGGTCTCCAGGGCTTCGATCTGTGCGCTTTCATCGGGCGAAAGGGCCGTGATCTCGGCAGCATAGCGCGGCGAGGCCACGATCACATCCACCTTGCCCACCATGGCCCGCACCCCGCGCCCGCGCAGCGCTTCGGAATCCGTGGCGGCCTCCAGCTTCAGCCCCTCGGCTCGCGTGGTAATGGCTTCGGCCAGCGGATGCGAGGAGCCGGCCTCCACCGCCGCCGCCAAGGCCAGCATGGCGTTTTCACTGCCTTTGAAGGTCACGATATCGGTCACCTTCGGCGTGCCTTCCGACAGGGTTCCGGTTTTGTCAAAAGCCACGGTGCGCACCTTGCCGATCGCTTCCAGCACGGCACCGCCTTTCATGAGCAGCCCTTGCCGCGCGCCGGTGGAAATGCCCGAGGTAATCGCCGCCGGCGTAGAAAGCACCAGCGCACAAGGGCAGCCGATCAGCAATATCGCCAGCCCTTTATAGACCCAGGTGCCAAGATCCGCCCCGACCACAAGCGGCGGTAAAAAGGCGATCATCGCCGCCACCACTATCACACCGGGGGTATAGTATTTGCTAAAGCGATCAATAAAACGGGCGGTCGGGGCCTTGGAGGCCTCGGCATCTTCCACCATCTGCAATATGCGCGAAATCATATTGTTTTCGGCAGCCTGCGTGACCTCCATCCGGATCAACCCATCGGTATTGATCGAACCGGCAAATACCGAATCGCCAACGCCCTTGTGGCGCGGCATCGATTCGCCTGTCACCGCCGCTTCGTCAATCGCGGTTTCGCCCATGGTCAGCATGCCATCCGCCGGCACGCGGCCACCGGGCCGCACTTCGATAATATCGCCCACATCCAGGCTGGAGGCCTCGACCTCGCTGACCTTGTCACCCACCACCAGATAGGCCGATTTGGGCACCAGATCCGCCAGCGCCTGCACCGAGGAGCGGGCCTTGGCCGCCGCCATCATTTCCAGCAATTCGCCGATCAAAAACAGGAATACCACCACCGAAGCCTCGGCGGCCTCGTCAATCACGATCGCGCCGATCACGGCGATCGTCACCAGCATTTCAATGGTAAAAGGCTGGCCCAGCCGCGCCGAGGCAAAGGCCTTGCGCGCCAGCGGCGCCAGCGCCAGAAGCGCGCCGGCGGCAAATACATAGCCCGCATAATCCGGCATCAGAAAGGAAAGCACCGTGGCCAGTGCAAGGATCAATCCCGATGCAATCACCAGCCGCCCCTTGCCGGTTTGCCACCAGCGCTTGGGGGCCTCGGCAGCCGCATTCTCCCGCACCTTATAGCCCAGCTTCTGGATCACCTTTTTTACGCTGGCGGCATTGCCACCCTTGCCGATATCCAGCTTCAGTTTCTGGTTGGTATAGTTAAGGGATACATTCTCCACCCCGGGCAGGGCACAGACCGCGCCTTCGATTTTACTGGTGCAGCTCGGGCAATCCATGCCCTCTACTTGTAGTGTCAGTTGTTCGGCCATTTGCGGCTCCTGCCTATCTGTAATTTGATTCGGGCCATTATGGAATCTCATGTCGCTAGAGCTTCAAGAAGTTTTTTTGTCGAGCGCGCGGGAAGCGCTTGACGCCCCCGCCCGCTGCCCCTAAAACGCGGCTAGGTCAGAAGCTTGCTTCTGGCAATTTGTAAATGTGCGGTTGTAGCTCAGTTGGTTAGAGTGCCGGCCTGTCACGCCGGAGGCCGCGGGTTCGAGTCCCGTCAACCGCGCCATTTACAAAACACAAGATTGCGCGGTTGTAGCTCAGTTGGTTAGAGTGCCGGCCTGTCACGCCGGAGGCCGCGGGTTCGAGTCCCGTCAACCGCGCCAATTTTTATTTCTCACGGCTAGTTCGCTTACGCTCACGCCTCCGATGGGGCGGCAAACGGTTGCCGGCGTGCGGTCGCACGCTTGGCCTGCGGCTTGTTCATATCTCACGGCAAGTTCGCTGCGCTCACGCCTCCGATGGGGCGGCAAACGGTTGCCGGGGCATGGTCATGCCCTTGGGGGCTTTATCCCGGTGTTGTTTTTGCCGTTTTTTGCAGGCCGATTGGCGGTTTTATCTGTGCAAAATTATGGCACCTGTGGCTTGATGCTCTTGGCAGGACGGCCTACGATTTGCCTAAATCATCAGGAGCGGCACATGCAGGCGGATTTTATCATCATCGGGTCCGGCTCTGCGGGGGCGGCACTGGCTTATCGGCTCTCGGAATCGGGTAAGCACTCGGTTTTGGTGCTGGAGGCGGGGGGGAGTGATATCGGCCCCTTTATCCAGATGCCCGCCGCGCTTTCCTACCCGATGAATATGAAACGCTATGATTGGGGCTTCAAAACCCGACCCGAGCCGCATCTCGGCGGGCGATCGCTCGTGACCCCGCGTGGTAGGGTTATCGGCGGTTCCTCCAGTATTAACGGCATGGTTTTTGTGCGTGGCAATGCCGAGGATTATAACCATTGGGCCTCATTGGGTGCCACCGGCTGGGATTACGCCGGCGTGCTGCCCTATTTCAAGCGCATGGAGCATTGGCATGGCGGGCAGAGCGAGTGGCGCGGCGATTCCGGCCCGCTGCACGTCACCCGTGGCCCGATGCGCAACCCTTTGCACAAGGCCTTCCTTGCGGCGGGGCAGCAGGCGGGCTTTCCTTATACCGAGGATTATAACGGCGAATTTCAGGAGGGTTTTGGCCCGATGGAGATGACGGTCTGGAAGGGGCGGCGCTGGTCCACGGCCAATGCCTATCTCAAGCCCGCGCTGAAGCGGAAAAATTGTGAAATCCTGCGCTGCTTTGCCCGCAAGGTGGTTTTCAAAGATGGCCGCGCAGTGGGCGTGGAGATTGAGCGCGGCGGCAAGGTGCAGGTGGTGCGGGCCAACCGCGAGGTGATTATCTCCGCCAGCTCGATCAACACCCCCAAGATCCTGATGCTCTCGGGCATCGGCCCTGCCGCGCATCTGGCAGAGCATGGCATCGAGCTGGTGGCGGACCGCGCCGGTGTGGGGCAAAACCTGCAAGACCATCTGGAGCTTTATATCCAGCAGGCCTGCCTCCAGCCGATCACGCTTTTCAAGCATTGGAACCTGTTTTCAAAGGCGATGATCGGGGCGAAATGGCTGTTTGCCAAGCGCGGGCTTGGCAGCTCGAACCAGTTTGAAACGGCGGCGTTTCTGCGTTCGCCGCAGGCGGATTATCCCGATATCCAGTATCATTTCATCCCCATCGCCGTGCGCTATGATGGCAAGGCCGCTGCCGAGGGCCACGGCTTTCAAGCCCATGTCGGCCCGATGCGCTCCCCCTCAAGGGGCGCGGTGACGCTGGCCAGCGCCGACCCTGCAATCGCGCCCGAGATCCGCTTTAACTATATGTCTGATCCGCAGGATTGGGCGGATTTCAGGCATTGCATCCGCCTTACACGCAATATTTTCGGGCAAGCGGCTTTTGCGCCCTTTGCGGGCAAAGAGATCCAGCCCGGCGCGGCGCTGCAATCGGATGACGAGCTGGATGGCTTTATCCGCGCGCATGCCGAGAGCGCCTTTCACCCTTGCGGCACGGCGCGCATTGGCAGGGCGGATGATCCGCTGGCGGTGGTCGATCCGGTATGCAGGGTGATCGGGGTGCAGGGTTTGCGCGTGGCCGATAGCTCTATTTTTCCGCGCATCCCGAATGGCAACCTGAATGCCCCCAGCATTATGGTGGGTGAAAAAGCGGCGGATGTGATATTGTCCGGAATGTAGAGCGGATATTATGCCCGATAGCGCTTATTTCGCGCCGAGCTTTTTCAGAATGATGGTCATCAGACAAAATTTGGTCAGGCCGGATTGAAACAGGTTGGCCCCGACAAAGATCAGCATCCATGTCCAGCCGAATTTGGTTATGTCAAACTGGCCGTTGATATGGCCAAGCGCGAGGCTGACGAGGATAAAGGCACCGGCGATGGTCATGGTGAGTCGTTGGGCGGTCATTATAGGCACTCCTTATTGGTGAATACTCCCGATATACGGAATATATTCTGCGCTGCCCATGCGCCTATTCCGCACAGATATTCTGCAATAGATCAAACGACTCGAATTCAAAGGCGGGCAGGGTGGCCGGAGGCAGGGGCAGGCCTATGCCCTCGGCCTGGGCCAATAGCTGGAGCGGAGCCGGGGAGATTCCGCTTTCCAGAAGATAATCACGGGCCGCGATATAGCTGCTGCCGTGATCTCCCTCTGGCAAAATATCGGGCAGCAGGGCCGGAAAACGCCCCGAAACAATATAGCGCAGGGCGCCAAGCGGGCCGAGCGCCTTGATCAGCCTTGATTGCGGGGCTTGCTCCAGGCTTTCTCCCCATGCCAATGCAACAAGGGCGGCGAGGCTTTCGGGTGTGGCGGCTTCAATCGTCGCGCGGGAAAGCAGGATACGGCCATCGGGCAAGGCCAATGCCGCCGGATCAAGCCCGTCAAGCACAATGAGCGCCGGGGGCGGATCCGGCAGCAGGGATCTGGAAAATGCCGCAAGGGCACGCCGGCCTTGCCAGCCCTGGCATTCGCCAGCGGTTTTCTGTTGCAGGCGCTCTTGCAGCCGGGTGGAAACCCCGATCAGCCGCGAAGGCGGGGTCAGGGTATTGGCCACGGAATAGATCAGGGGCGGGGATTGGCCGAGCAGCGCCAATATAATCGCCACCCCCAGCCCGCGCCACAGCCAGCGGCGCCTGGGCGGGGGCGTGGCGGGGCCGGAGAGCAGCGAGGTGACAGCGCTGATGGCGCGCACCATATCGGCATCCTCGATTTCCAGAATTTCCTGCTGCTCGGGATCGGCGGAATAGATCACCGCTTCGCCGCGCGTGCCCACGCGCCGGGTGGCGCGCAGGGACCAATGGGTCAGCGGCACATCCTTCAGCGAGGTGATTTGCAGGCTTTCATCGCCAAAAGACACGATCACCTCGCGCCCTTCCTGCCGTCCGGCCTCGAACCACCAGCCGATGGCTTCCAGCCGGACATACTTGTCTATTGCGGTCATAAAACCCCTTTATTGCGGCAATTTATAGCCTTGATCCTCGAGCTGTTGACGCAGCTCCAGCTTGGAAATTTTTCCGGTTGCGGTATGGGGCAAGGCCTCCACCGAAAAGATATCATCGGGTAATTGCCATTTTGCAAAGCGGTTTTCAAGCAAAGACATGATTTCGCCCTTGTCGGGGTCTTGCCCGGCGCTTGGCACAATGACCAATACCGGCCGCTCGCCCCATTTAGGATGCGGCACGGCCACCGCCGCCGCCTCGGCCACGCCGGGATGGGCGATCGCGCAGTTTTCAAGCTCGATCGAGGAAATCCACTCGCCGCCGGATTTGATCACGTCTTTGGAGCGGTCGGTGATGCGCACATAGCCATTGGCATCGATGATCGCCACATCGCCGGTATCAAACCAGCCGCTGGTATCCACCGCATCGCCATCACCCTTCAGATAGCGCTGCACCACCGCCGCGCCGCGCGCCATCAGGCGGCCCTGGGTGATGCCGTCCCATGGCAGGCATTCCCCCATGTCGTTCATGATTTCCAGATCCACGGTATAGGGCGGGTGGCCCACGGTTTCCTGCACGGTCAGGCGGTCGGCGGGCGATAGCGCATTCACCTCGGGCTTGAAGGAGCAGATCGTGCCGAGAGGCGACATTTCGGTCATGCCCCAGGCATGCAGCACCTGAACGCCGTAATCGTTCTGGAAGGTTTCGATCACCGCGCGCGGGCAGCTGGCCCCGCCGATCAGCACCCGCTTCAGGCTGGAAAACTTCAGATCGCCGGATTTGAGATGCTCCAGCATGCCCAGCCAGATCGTAGGCACAGCGGCGGTGAAACTGACGCCCATTTCCAGCATTTCATAAAGGCCGGCGGCGGTCATATCGCGCCCCGGCATCACCATGGAGGCCCCCGCCATCGGGGCGGAATAGGCAATCGACCAGCCATTGGCATGAAAGAGCGGCACCACGGGCATGATGCGGTCATTGGAGGAAATATTCACCATATCGGGCGCGGCCGCCGCCATGGCATGCAGCACATTGGAGCGGTGGGAATAAACCACACCTTTGGGGTTTCCGGTGGTGCCGGAGGTATAACAAATGCCGCACGGGTCGTTTTCGTCGCCCTCCACCCATGGGGCATCATCGGGCTGACCCTCCAGCAATTCTTCATAGCAGAGCAGCTCCAGCGGGCTTTCAGGCATATGGGCGCGATCGGTCAGCACGATGATTTTTTCGATCTTGGGCAGCTTGTCTATGATGGCCTCAAAGATCGGCAACAGATCGGGGTCTACCATGATGAAGCGGTCTTCGGCGTGATTGATAATATAAACCAGCTGCTCGGCAAACAGGCGTGGATTTAGGGTGTGGTTCACCGCTCCCGCCCCGGGAATGCCATACCAGACCGCAAGATGGCGCACGGTATTCCATGCCATCACCCCGATCACATCCCCCTTTTGCACACCAAGCCCCTGAAGCGCAGCGGACAGCCTTTTGGCATCGCGGCGCACCTCTTGCCAGTTGCTATGCACAATCGGGCCTTCGACAGAGCGGCCTATGACCTCGCGCCCGGGGTGATAGCGGGCGGCATGATCAATTATTGTGCCGGCCCTTAACGAAAAATTTTGCATCATGGCGTCTGACTCCCTATTATTATTATATAGATCATTGCCCAAACCGGGCGCGTTGAAAAGAGGCCTTTAAGGTGATTTGCATTTATAACGCCAAGGAAATGGCCTATGGCTAGAATTTCCAGAAGTCAGCACCCGATGGCTTATGCGGTGACGGAACTTTTGGGCGGCGTCGAGGCATTGAATTACTTTACCCACCTCCAGCAGGATCTCGGGTTTGTCTATTTTGCGGTGCCTGCCGTGGCCAATATCCGCACCATCGGCAGCCTTAATCTGGCAACGGCTCGGGCAGAGGGTGTGGAGCATGAATATCGACAGATGAAGCAGGTCTATAACCGGCAAGCGGCGATTGTGCCCAAT
>JALSHK010000432.1 GCA_026982275.1 Paracoccaceae bacterium
GCGGTGATGCTCGGCGGATTAATGATCGCATTGATCTGGCTTTGGCTTTAACGCTTGCAAAAGGCGGAAAATGGGGTTTTCTTGCTTAAGTCCTTTTTGAACAACAGGAAACTCCCATGACCGATATCATTATTCTTGATGGTGCCCGCACGGCCATTGGCGGCTTTGGCGGCGCATTGGCCGGCACGCCCCCCGGCCAGAGCGCGGCGCATGTATCGCGCGAAGCTTTGAGCCGCGCCGGGGTGGAGCCGGCGCAGATCGGCCATGTGGTGTTTGGCCATGTGATCAATACCGAGCCGCGCGATATGTATTTGTCCCGCGTGGCGGCGATCGAGGCCGGTATTCCCGAGGCGACGCCGGCGATGAATGTAAACCGGCTATGCGGCTCGGGGGCGCAGGCGCTGGTTTCGGCGGCGCAATCCTTGATGCTGGGCGATGCGGATTTTGCGCTGGCGGGCGGGGCAGAGGCCATGAGCCGTGCGCCGTATATTCTGCCGCAAGCCCGCTGGGGGCAGAAAATGGGTGATATGCAGGCGGTAGATATGATGCTGGCCACGCTGCATTGCCCCTTTGGCACCGGCCATATGGGGATCACCGCCGAAAATGTAGCGGCGAAATACGGCATTAGCCGCGAAGCGCAGGATGAATTTGCGCTGGAAAGCCAGGCGCGGGCGGCGCGGGCGATCGAGGCCGGATATTTCACCAGCCAGATCGCGCCGATCGAGGTGCGCAAGGGGCGCAAGACCGAGGTTTTCGAAATAGACGAGCATCCAAAGCGCACCAGCCTCGAGGCGCTTTCCGGCCTGCGCGCCGCCTTCCAGAAAGACGGCACGGTGACGGCGGGCAATGCCTCGGGGATCAATGACGGCGCAGCCGCGCTGGTATTGGCCACAGCAAAAGCGGCAAAAGACGCGGGGCTGCGGCCCAAGGCGCGTATTCTGGGCTATGCCCATGCGGGGGTGGATCCGGCGCTGATGGGCATCGGTCCGGTTCCGGCGGTGCAAAACCTGCTGGCGCGCACCGGGCTGAAGGCCTCCGATTTTGCGGTGATCGAGAGCAACGAGGCTTTTGCCGCGCAGGCCTGCGCGGTATCCCGAGAGCTGGGGCTGGATCCGACACGGGTCAACCCCAATGGCGGCGCGATTGCGCTGGGCCATCCGGTGGGGGCGACGGGGGCGATCATTACCCTCAAGGCGATTTACGAGCTGGAGCGCATTGGCGGCGGCAGGGGGCTGATCACCATGTGCATCGGGGGCGGGCAGGGGATCGCGCTGGCGATCGAGGTTTAGCCTTTCATCAAGCGCCTGCCGAGCGAAGCGAGGCCACGGCGCCGCAGCCCATTTTTGCCACTTGTTGCAAAAATGCCGCCGATAGGCGGCACGTTTCGTGTATGCGCGGCCCATCCGTCAATTTTGGCGCGGCATCACCGGAAATGCCGTATCCATTCGGTTCGATAGCTGTTAGAGCGATAAAAAAGGGCCTGATCGCCCACCACACATAAT
>JALSHK010000433.1 GCA_026982275.1 Paracoccaceae bacterium
ATGCCGGTGCGCGTGGCCCCGCCTGCGCTGGCAATGATATGAAAGCCGCTTTCAGGCAGCGGGCCGGTGTAATCGCGCAGCTCCAGCGCATCTATCCGCGCCAGCGGCGGCGGGTTTTCTCGCAGGGCCGCCATCAGCCCCTCGCCCCCTGATTGCAGCCGGATCAACACCCCGCTGCCATCATTCAGCACCTCGCCCACCAGCCCCGCTTGCTGCGCCAAATGCCACACAAAAGGCCGAAACCCGACCCCCTGCACCAGCCCGCGCACCCGTATTTCCTGCCCGCCGCTCAATGCACCGTGCAGACCATGCAGGGATCAAACGAGCGCACGATATGCTGCACCGATACGGGGTCGGTCTCGCCCTTTTGCACCGGCGCGCCCACCAGTGCTTGCTCCAGCGGGCCGGGCTGGCCGCTGGCATCGCGGGGCGAAAAGTTCCATGTGGTCGGGGCGATGATCTGGTAATTGGCGATTTTGCCGCCCTCGATCCGCAGCCAATGGCCAAGCGCGCCGCGCGCCGCCTCGACCAGCCCCGCGCCCTCGGCGCGCTCCGGCATGTCGGCATGGGTGATAAAGGCGTCGGCAGGGCGAATTTCGGCCAGCCAGTGCTCCATTTGCGGCACCAACAGGGCGATTTCCAGAAACCGCGCCACGATCCGCGCCTCCACATTGCCGCCATTGGTCACCATCTCGAGCGCCAGCGGGTGGCGCGCCACCACTTGGCGCGAAAGCGCGCCCACCTCGGCGGGCAGCCCTTCCAGCCGCGGCGCTTTGCACCAGGTATAGCCGCTTTCCATATCGCCATCGGGCAGGGTTTGCCCCTCAAACGGGTGGCGCGCGGGGCCGGTGCCTTGCATCCATGCGTTGGAAATATCTTCGGAAATCAGGCCGGTATTGAGCTTTTGCGGGCTGTCCCCGAGGCTAAGCCCACGAGCAAACAGATGGCCGGCTTCATGGGCATAGGCGCCAAAACTCAGGAAGCGGTCCCCCGCATGGCCCATCTTCTCAAGCCCAAGGTCGCGGCTGATTTGCAAAAATATCGAAAGATCGCCCGCCTTGCTTTCCGCCCATGCCGCCAGCCCCGCAAGGGTACTGATTTCGGCAAACTCCTCCAGTGGGCCACCAAACACAAACCGCTCCAGATAGCGGCGAAAGCTGCCAAGCAGGGCGCGCAGATGCTGGACCTCCTGCGGGGTGACCACGCGGGTGACACCGCCCGGTTGCAGGCTCATGGTATGGGGCCATTTGCCCGCCAGCAGGCCGACAATATGCATGAATTCGGCGCGCGCGGGCAGCATATCTTGCGCAGCACTGCCTTTCATGGCGGCAAAACGGCTGGCCGTGGTGGCGTGCCACGGCTTGGCCGCATAAATATCGCGGGTAAAATCCGGCATGAAAAACATGTAAAAATGGGTCAGGTGGTCCGATACATTCTCGCAGGCATGCACCAGATTGGTGACCAGCTGCCCGTTTTGCAGCGGCTTTATGCCCTGCGCCG
>JALSHK010000434.1 GCA_026982275.1 Paracoccaceae bacterium
ACCCGTCTTGCAGAATTTCCAGCACGCCATCGCCAGAAATTTCCACCCCGTCTTCGGCCAGCTCTTTGAGCACCGAAAACATCATCTCGCCCTTGCGCATGGTTGATGCGTTATCAATATCCAGCTGCTCCGCCATTTTCAAAATGTCAGAAGCTTTTTTGGCTTTCAGGTCAGCCAAAGAAAGATGCTCGATTGTCGATAAATCGTCCATAATAATATCCTGTTTGGCCAAAGGCCTGATTTTCTTGTAAGGGAAGGCGAAAATGGGCCAGAACAGCCCGCGCTGATTAGCTTCTTAGCCCAAAACAGGATCGGTTGTCAAACCACCTTAAAACGGGCGAACAATAACCATAGCCACAATGATCAGCATCAGCACGGTAGGCACTTCGTTCGCCAGCCGATAAGCCCGCCCGGACCGCGTGTTTTTATCCGCCGCAAATTCCTTACGCCGCGCGGATAGCCAGCCATGAAAGCCGCTCATGGCCAGCACGCTAAAGGCTTTGATCCATGGCCAAATATCGCCCCAATCAATAATCCCCGGCGTAAAAACCATAAGCAACCCGAAAAACCACGTGGCAAACATCGCGGGATTAATGATTACACGCATTAATTTATACTCCATCACCTTGAAGGTTTCGGAGATTTCAGAGCCGGGGCTGGCGCGCTCCACATGATAAACAAACAGCCGTGGCAGATAAAACATACCCGCCATCCATGAAATCACCGACGCGATATGCAGGGCTTTTACCCAAGGATAGATGGCAAAAAGAAAATCTCCCATTTCCTATCCCCGAATAATACGCAGCATTTTCTCGACATTTTCCGGCTTGCCTTCCGGAGTAATCCCGTGGCCAAGATTAAAAATATATGGCCCACCGCCCAGAATATCGAGCAAGCGCCTGGTTTCGGATTCCAGCATCTCGCCGCCGGTAATCATCATCATCGGATCAAGATTTCCCTGCACCGCCACCTTGGTTTGCAAATTATCCCGCGCCCATTCTGCCGGCACCGAGCTATCCAGCGCCAGCCCGTCAAAAACACCGGCATCCGCAAAGCTGATATAACCGCCGCCCGCACCGCGCGGAAAACCGATGAATTTCAAATCCGGAAATCTGGCCTTCAGCGCCGTGGCTATTTTTACCGCCGGTTTCAATGCATATTGTTCGAAACCAGACCCGCTCAAGGAGCCGGCCCAGCTATCAAACAATTTTACCACCTCGGCACCGGCTTCAACCTGCTTGGCCAGATATTCAATGGTCGCATCCGCTACCAGATCAATCAGCTCCTGAAAGGCCACCGGATCCTGATACATCATCTTGCGCGCCGGCCCCTGATCGGAGCTGCCCCGACCCGCCACCATATAGGTGGCAACGGTCCAAGGGGCGCCAGCAAAGCCGATCAGCGTGGTTTCGGCCGGCAGGGTATCGGAAAGGCGCTTCACGGTTTCATAAACCGGATTGAGCGTCTCGTGGATTTCATCAATCGGCTTCAGGCTATTTATCTCTGCCAGATTCGACACCGGTTCCAGCCGTGGTCCCTCTCCGGTTTCAAACCACAGCTTCATACCCAAAGCTTGCGGTAAAAGCAGAATATCGGCAAACAGGATTGCCGCATCAAAGCCAAAGCGCCGGATTGGTTGCATGGTTACCTCTGTGGCAAACTCAGGATTATAACACAGGTCTAGAAAACCGCCTGCAGTTGCGCGCAATTCACGATATTCCGGCAAATATCGCCCGGCTTGGCGCATAATCCAAACAGGTGGAATATCCTGTCTTTCTCCAGCAAGGGCTTTTAACAGTTTTTTTTGTTCGGGCATGAGCTTTGATCCATCCATACTTAAATATAATATTTAAGAGAAGTTGTTTTGGTAGTAGATACATATGAATTATGGGGATTACCATAATATATATTTTTTCCACGGGTTTCTCCACAGGGGTAAATCGCCACAGGCCTTGATTTTACCGGAGAAAATCCAAACAAAGCACAGGAAATAAAACGGCTGGAAAATTAATACACATTGTATAACATGCCGGATAAAACAGAATAACAGGGATAAATATCGCGCAAAAAGTCCCAGCTCTGTATGACCCTATTTTTTCCACAAAACGATCCACCGAACAAAACATGAATAAACCCCTAGTTCTTGCCTCCAGATCCCAAGCGCGCGCTCGGTTGTTGCGTTATGCCGGTGTGGATGTCAAAATTTCTCCAGCGGATATAGATGAAGCGGCGCTCAAGCGATCTATGGTTTTGCAAGGCATGGCCCTGCCGGAAACAGCAACGGCACTGGCCGAGGAAAAGGCACGCGAATGTAACAGGAAAAACCCGGATTGCCTGATTCTGGCAGCCGACCAGATTTTGGTTTTCAAAGGAAAAATATTCGATAAACCAAAATCCGTAATCGAAGCCAAAGCCCAGCTTCAGGCGCTCAGGGGTCATTCCCACAGCCTTGTTTCTGCGGCAGTAATATACGAGAATTCTATACGTGTCTGGTCTTGTGCCTCACAGGTAAAGCTATCCATGCGCCCGTTTACAGATGCATTCCTGAACAGTTATATAGAGACAGTAGGTGATGATCTATTTACAACAGTAGGCGGATATAAACTGGAAAGCATCGGTTCCCAGTTGTTTTCTGGCATCAAAGGAGATTACTTTAGCGTATTGGGGTTGCCGCTCTTGGAAGTTTTGGAATTTTTGCGAGGACAGGGCATTTGTCAGACATAGATACAAATAAAGCCCCGCCACTGGCGGGGGTGGTTGGTTTTCCGATTGGTCATAGCCGTTCACCCTTGATGCATAATTACTGGCTTAAGCGTTACGGGATAAAGGGTTATTATATTCCTGTTTCATTGTCTCCGGCAGATTTTGTAGCGGGTATAAGATCTTTGCCCAAGCTGGGTTTCAAAGGGGTAAATATTACAATTCCGCACAAGGTTTCCATGCTCGGACTTGCCGATAATGTAACCGATCGTGCGGCGCTGATTGGCGCGGTCAATACCATCGCTTTTAAAGAAGATGGCACGATTTGGGGCGATAATACAGATGGATACGGATTTATCCAGAATATGCGACAAAGCGCCCCCGACTGGAAAGCCGGCTCCGGTCCAGCCGTGGTGCTGGGTGCGGGCGGTGCCGCGCGCGCTGTGATTTCGGCTTTGCTGTCTGAAGGGGTGAGCGAGCTTCGTTTGGCCAACCGCACCCGACAGCGCGCCCAGCTTTTGGCCGATCAATTTGGTGCCAAGGTGCAGGTCATAGATTGGCATCGGGCGTCCGAGGCGATAGATGGTGCGCAAACCATTGTAAACACAACATCTTTAGGCATGCAGGGCCAGCCGGACCTTTCGGTTTCCCTTGATTTGGCACCCAAGACAGCAACGGTTACCGATTTGGTATATACCCCGCTGATCACCCCGTTTCTGGAAAATGCGGCCTCGCTAGGCCTAGCAGCGGTAGACGGGCTTGGCATGTTGCTACATCAAGGTGTGCCGGGCTTCGAGCTATGGTTTGATCACCTGCCAGAGGTGGATGAAGGTCTGCGGTTGGCGGTTCTGGATCGATGAGCATAAAGCTCGGGCTTACCGGATCTATCGGTATGGGAAAATCCACCACCTCCGGGTTTTTCCGGGATTTTGGGGTGCCGGTATGGGATGCGGATGCCGAGGTGCACCGGATGTATATGGAAAACCCGGAAACCATATCTGCCATAGCCGGAATTGCACCCGCTGCAGTGAAAAAAGGCTTTGTCAATCGGGCAGAGCTGAAATCAGAGATCACAAAAGACCGTGGCCTATTGCCAAGGATTGAGGCAGCTATTGCGCCGGCTTTGCGCCAGTCCCGGGCTGCCTTCCAAATGGCAAACCGCAGCGCGCCGCTAGTTTTGTTCGATATTCCGCTACTTTTTGAAACCAAAGCCGATAGCTGGCTGGATTATGTATTGGTGGTCACAGCTCCCGCAGAGGTTCAGCTCGCGCGGGTATTGGCGCGAGACACCATGGATGAAGCCATGTTGAATACCATTTTATCGCGGCAATTGCCGGATTCCGAAAAACGCCGGCGGGCTGATTTTGTCTTTGACACTTCCTACGGGATGGAGCAGACCAAATCGGATGTTAAAGCCTTGATCGAGGCGTTGGAGGCGGAAAATGCGTGAGATTGTGCTGGATACCGAAACCACAGGGCTGGATCCTGCGACGGGTGATCGGATAGTGGAAATCGGCGCAGTGGAGTTGATCAACCACATGCCCACCGGCGAGGTTTATCACCAATATATCAACCCCGAGCGCGATATGCCCGCCGAGGCGTTTGCGGTGCATGGTCTGAGCATGGAATTTCTCTCGGACAAGCCGGTTTTCAGCCGCGTGGCCAAGGATTTTCTGGAGTTTATCGGCAAATCCCGCCTGATTATCCATAATGCCGCCTTTGATATGAAATTCCTGAATGCGGAGCTGGAATGGTGCAGCCAACCCAAAATTCCGATGGGGCAGGCGCTGGATACATTGGCGATCGCGCGGAAAAAATTCGCCGGCGCGCAAAATTCACTGGATGCGCTGTGCCGCCGGTTCGGGATTGATAATTCCAACCGGACCTTACACGGCGCATTGCTGGATTCAGAAATTCTGGCCGAGGTTTATCTGGAACTGATCGGCGGTCGTCAGCCGGATTTTGCTCTGAAAGTGGTGCAAAACGAGCGCGCGGATACCGTGGGTGGCGATTATATCCCTGCCGTGCGGCCAAGGCCGCTACCGGCAATGCGCAGCGAAGAAGAAACCGCCGCCCATGATGCTTTTATCAAAGCGCTGGACGGCGATTCTCTTTGGAATACAGATTAGTTTTTTGGTGCCGCTGCGGCTTCGGCCTGGGCGCGGCGCTGCAATTCCTGCTGGTATAGCCCCAGGAAATCAATGGTGTCCAGATTGAGCGGCGGGAAGCCGCCATCATGGGTTACATCGCTTACAATCCGGCGCAAATACGGGAAGATCTGGCGCGGACATTCAATCAGCAAGAACGGATGCATCTGTTGTTCGGCAACATTTTCAATGTTGAACAAACCGGCATATTCGATTTCGAGGATAAAGATTTTTTCTTCATTTGTGGTTGCATTCACCTGAAGCTTGATCACAACCTCGTAATTGTTGTCCTGCTTTTTCTGCGCATCCAGCCCCACCTGCACATTAAAAGCCGGTTGGCCCTGCGGGGTTATTCCCTTTTGGGCGGCCACATTCTCAAAAGACATATCGCGCACATATTGCGAAAGCACCTTCAATTTCGGTTGTAACGGCACTTGCCCCGTATTCGGAGTGGCGGTTGGAGCGGCTTTATCTGCCATGGAATATTCCTCGCTTGAACAATTTCGCTTTCGGGGGTATCACCTATGGTCGTGTGCTACAATATCAAGGACGTTTGGTCCAGCCGGAATCATCCGTATTTTTGTCATCCACCACCTCGAATTCCCCATCGATGATATCCGGTGCCTGCTGGGAATTGGCAGCCGAAGCATATAATTTCATCCGCGCCCGGGCCGCGATCAAGCGGATGAGCAACGCCCGCACTGGCGGCATCATCAATAGAAAACCTATACTGTCGGTAAAGAAACCCGGGGTTAGCAAAAGAAGCCCGGCCACCAGTATCATAGCGCCATTGGCCAGCGGCCTGGCGGGGTTTTGCCCGGTTTCGGCGCTTCGCTTCAGTTCCTCGAGGGTGGAAAGCCCTTGAGCGCGCAGCAAAACAGAGCCGACCAGCGCGGTAAGCACAACAATGCCAAGCGTCGGCCAGAGCCCCAAAAAGCCACCAAGCTGGATAAAAAGACCGATTTCAACGATCGGAACCGCCACCAACACCAAAAACAACCACATTTTGCTTTCCTCGCATTTTTGCCGCTTTCTGACCATAGACTTAAAGCCGCTCAATCCCTACATAGGGATGAACAGCACCGAGTGCCAAGGCTTGGGGCGAAAATGATGAAAAAAGGCTGACAAAATGGGTTCTATGGTTCAACTTCTTATATTGGCCGGTGTTGCCGTGTTTTTGATTATGCGATTGCTCGCCGTTCTGGGCACCCGCGAAGGCTTTGAGCCAAGGCAGGAGGCGCAACAGCCACGCAGGACAAATCATTTGAAAGTGATTGAAGGCACTGAAGATCCAGATATCACCGATTTTGCCGAGGCCGATAGCCCGACCGGCCGCGCCCTTGCCGAGATGAAGCGGGCGGACCGTTCTTTTTCGGTTAGCGAATTTGTGTCCGGTTCCCGCCAGGCTTATGAAATGATCCTGATGGCTTTCGAGGAAGGTGATCTCAAATTGCTTGAAAGCCTGCTGGCCCCCGATATTTATGAAAGCTTTTCCCGTGTCATTCTTGAGCGTGAAGAAAAGGGTTACGAGGTGGAAGCAACTTTTATCGGCGTGCGCGAAATCAGCCTTAAATCGGCGCGTTTCGATAGTGCGGAAAAAGAGGGCGAGATTACCATGCGTTTTGTTGGCGAGCTGACATCGGTGGTGAAAGACAGCGCCGGAAATGTGGTGGAAGGCAGCGCCAGCGAAATAAAACGCCAGACCAGTATCTGGACTTTCGCGCGGCTGATGGGCACGGATAATCCCAATTGGTTGCTTGTTGCCACCGATGAATAATGCGCGGGCTTTGTTATAAGAGCATTCTATGCGCGGCCGCTTTCCTTTTGCCAAATGCAGGGATACCGGCCAGCTTTATCGAGGTGGAGTTTGCAAATATTCAAGGCTGGGCGCTGGATGATCATGCTCCGGCGCTGGAAGCTTTTCAGCGCGGTTGCGACAGCATTCGCAGCACGTCGGTGATACCTCGGCGCGACTGGGATAGGATTTGCGCACTGGCGCGCTCTGGCGCGGGGCCTGCGCGGGCGTTTTTTGAACAAAATTTTACACCGGTAATCATAACCACAGGCAGCAAAGCGCTTTTTACCGGATATTTCGAGCCTGCGTTGCGCGGCTCCAAAACCCGAACCGAGAGGTTTCGCTATCCGCTATATACCCTGCCTCCGGAAATAGAGCCGGGGCAGCGGTGGAATACCCGTGCCGAGATTGAAAACGGCTTGCTGGAGGGGCGCGGGCTTGAACTTGTATGGCTGGATAATCAGGTAGACGCATTTTTTGTGCATGTTCAAGGATCTGCGAGAATATCGCTGCAAGATGGAAGCCTCATGCGCGTAGGCTTTGCCGGGCGAAACGGGCAACGGTTCCGCTCGGTTGGTCGCGAGCTGGTTCGGCTTGGCACGCTACGCGCCAGCCAGACCAGTATGCAGGGGATCAAGGATTGGGCGGCCGAAAACCCTGATGCTGCAACCCGCGCGCTACAATACAATCCTTCATTCATATTTTTCCGGGCACTGGATCTTCCCGATGATCTTGGCCCGCTCGGTGCGCTGCAGGTGCCGCTGACACCGCTGCGCTCTATCGCGGTTGATCCGGCATTCACGCCGCTTGGCGCGCCGGTCTGGGTGCGGATGGAGGCAGCGGGCAACCTGGGCCTTGATCGTTTGATGGTGGCGCAGGATACCGGCAGCGCGATCAAGGGCGCGCAGCGGGCCGATATATATTACGGCACAGGCGTTGAAGCGGGCTTGGAGGCCGGAAAGATCAGATATTTCGGCGAGATAATCACCCTGTTGCCTAATAATACCGCTGCGCGGTTGCGGGATCATTAACCATGGCGCGCAAACCAAAAAAACTTTCGCAAGAGGATCAGAAGCTATGGGATCTGGTAAAGCAATCGGCGCGGCCGCTGCATAGTGCGGTGATCCCGCCCCCGTCAGGGGAAAAAAATATATTGCCCGAGCTCCATACCCCGCTGCCGATCAAACCTTTCAATATCAATGGCCATAAAAACGAGCCCCGCTTGCGTATTGATCTGGCAACAGATCCGATGCAGCCGCTTTCGCGCGCACCACAATTGCTGGATAAGCGCACCCATGATCGGATGCGCAAGGGGAAAAAATCTCCCGAAGCGCGGCTGGATTTGCATGGCATGACAGCAGCGCAAGCCCATGGTGCTTTGCGAGGGTTTATCCATTCCTGCCATGCGCGAGGGCTGAGGCTGGTGCTGGTGATTACCGGCAAGGGCAATACCACACGTGAGGAAGTCGGCATTATGCCCACGCGCAGCGGGGTGCTGCGCCATGCTTTGCCACAATGGCTGGATGCGCCGGATATGCACCCGATGATCTTGCAAATCAGCTCGGCCCATATGCGCCATGGCGGCGGCGGAGCCTATTATGTATATCTCAAAAAGAAAGGCCGCAGCTAAAGGTTTTAGCTACGGCCTTTTTTTATGTTACCGGATTAGAACGGCAGCGGCACCCCGTTTGCGGTTACACCCTCGGGAGAGAATTCGATGTCGGATACAAACTCGTCAGCCGCATTTCCGGGGCGGGCAAAAGCCATCATCATACCCATGGCCAAGCCCGCCTGATCCTGCGGGACAAGACCGATCGAAACCAGCCCGTTTACCAATGCCTGAACACCGGCTGCGGTGACGGTGACCTTGCCGGTCGGGAAGGGAAAGCCCATTGAGTTATCAACCGTGGCCGAGCCTTCGGCAGTAATCCGGGCACCGCCAGCGGTGAACAGAACTTCGTTAATTCTGATATCCTGCACATCGACAGCATCTGCCGGATTTCCGCTGCCAAGTGCGGCTTCGGGATCGCTCCAGTCCACTTTGGGCTGCACATTGGCGGAAAGATCGACCACCATATTTATCGGATCGCGAGAGATAGCCTGCCCCGGATCGATCATCGAATAAAGCGATTCAGAGACCGTCAGGCCGCGCAGTGCAATAGTGGCTTTGGCTTCTTCGAAGCTGCCATGATTGACGGTCGGGCCGCTCAGCTCAAACTTTATACCTTCAATTGCAAAATCGAATGGCGGGATTGGCATGCTGTTAATGTTGAATTCGCTGAAGGAATAATTGGCAGCCCCGAGGTTTTCAATGAAGCTCAAATAACCGTCTTCGGCTCTGATCTTGATTTCGCCACCGGCAGAAGAGCCGGTATAGGCGATCCGCGTTTCCGGATTTATAACTTTTGCCACAGCCGAGGATGCGCCAAAACCGATTTCAATAAAAGCGGTGGTTGCCCCGCTCAAATAGGCCAGCGCATTGCGCTTGTTATCGTTGGCAATAAGCTGAAACGCGAAATTCAGGCCGTCCAATGTGCCGTCACTGGCCATCTGCCCATCGGGCAAAACCAGATCATAAATTATACCCATAGAGGCAATATCAAAGGTGCCGCTAAGCATCTCGCTGGCCGGAGAAAAGGAAATGCTCTGGCTTAGATCGGTGAAGGAAATATCCAGCGCTTTGAGAATGGTGTCGTTTGGATTGCCCGAGGTGAAACCGAGACTATTGGCCGAAAGCAGAAAATTCAGCGTTTCTGCAGATTGGCCGCTGGTAATGCCGTCCAGCGTCAGGGTCAGGCCGCTATTGGATATGTTGATGATATGCTCGCCGGTATCGGGATTATTTATGGTGATCGTGGCGGAAGGCGAAAGGGTGAATGTTACCTGCCCCGGGGTTATGGCCGATGGCACGCCTTTGATCCAATCGGCAGAGACAGTCATTGTTCCATCTGGCGCAGACATCCTGAATCCGACATATTCGACCGAACCATCGGCCCCGACATTGCGTTGATCAAATGAAACCGTGGCCCCTTGGCTGCTGAGCATGCCTAAAATGCCCTCGGAAAATCCTGCAAAATCATCTTGGGCGGCTACGGGCGCGCCAAAGCCGATGGCAAGCGCGGTGGTGGCCATTAAAAGCTGTTTTTTCATAATTTTATTCCTAACAGTTGAAGAATCGAACCCAGTTTACGCCTGGATATTTACCCAAGCAATCTTTAATATAAAAACAACGGGTTTGTTACAAAACATAGCGGGATATATCGCTGCTCCGGCTCAGCTCTCCGAGGTGTTTTTCCACAAATTCCGCACTCACAATAACATGATCTCCGCTGCGGTCCGGCGCTTCAAAGCTCAGCTCCTCGAATACCCGCTCCAGCACGGTATATAGCCGCCGCGCGCCGATATTCTCGACCGACTGGTTTACATCCGCCGCGATTTTCGCCAGCGCGGCAATGCCCCCGGGTGTGAATTCGACCTTCACCTCCTCGGTCGCCATCAGGGCGGTATATTGCAGGGTGAGGGCGTTATCGGTTTCGGTCAGGATGCGCACAAAATCCTGCTCGGTCAGGGCGCGCAGCTCCACGCGGATCGGCAAGCGGCCCTGAAGCTCGGGCAAAAGATCGCTCGGCTTGGCGATATGAAACGCGCCCGAAGCGATAAACAGGATATGATCGGTTTTTACCGGCCCGTATTTGGTGGAAACGGTGGTGCCCTCGATCAGCGGCAGTAAATCCCGCTGCACCCCCTCGCGCGAGACATCACCCCCCCGCGCATCCGAGCGGGCGCATACCTTGTCGATCTCGTCGAGAAACACGATCCCGTGCTGCTCCACCGCTTCGATCGCGCGTTTGTTCACCAC
>JALSHK010000435.1 GCA_026982275.1 Paracoccaceae bacterium
ATACCCAGCGCACCCTTCGCAAGGAAGACATCATAGCCGTGATCAAAGGCTTGGTCGAGCTTCGCGATGGCAAAGGTGCGGTGGACGATATCGACCACCTTGGCAACCGGCGCGTTCGCTCTGTTGGCGAGCTGATGGAAAACCAGTATCGCGTGGGCCTGTTGCGCATGGAGCGCGCCATTCGCGAGCGCATGTCATCCGTTGAAATCGACAATGTGATGCCGCAAGACCTGATAAACGCCAAGCCTGCCGCCGCCGCCGTGCGCGAGTTTTTCGGCTCTTCGCAGCTCAGCCAATTCATGGACCAGAACAACCCGCTATCAGAGGTGACGCATAAGCGCCGCCTTTCCGCGCTCGGGCCTGGTGGCCTGACGCGGGAGCGGGCCGGTTTCGAGGTGCGCGATGTGCATCCAACCCATTATGGCCGCCTTTGCCCGATTGAAACGCCGGAGGGACCGAATATTGGCCTGATCAACTCGCTGGCATCTTATGCGCGGGTAAATAAATACGGCTTTATCGAAACGCCTTACCGCACGGTGAAAGACGGCCAGGTCACGGATGAAGTCCGTTATATGTCGGCCACTGAAGAAATGCGCTATACTGTGGCGCAGGCCAATGCCAGCCTTGATAGCGAGGGCCGTTTTACCAGCGATCTGATTTCCACGCGGCAAGCGGGAGAGCATATGCTCAACCCGCCGGAAAACATTGACCTGATCGATGTTTCGCCCAAGCAGTTGGTATCGGTTGCGGCCTCGCTTATTCCTTTCCTCGAGAATGACGATGCGAACCGGGCCTTGATGGGCTCGAACATGCAGCGCCAGGCGGTACCGTTGGTAAAGGCCGAAGCGCCTTTTGTGGGCACCGGCATGGAGGAAGTTGTGGCGCGGGATTCCGGCGCGGCGATTGTCGCCAAGCGGGGCGGCATTGTCGATCAGGTTGACGCGATGCGCATCGTGGTGCGCGCGACCGAAGACCTTGAGGTCGGCGATCCGGGCGTTGATATCTACCGCCTGCGTAAATTCCAGCGCTCCAACCAGAACACCTGTATCAACCAGCGCCCGCTGGTGAAGGTGGGTGACAAGGTGCATAAATCAGAGGTGATTGCGGATGGTCCATCTACGGATCTCGGCGAATTGGCCCTGGGCAAAAACGTGCTGGTGGCCTTTATGCCATGGCAGGGCTATAACTACGAGGACTCGATCCTGATCTCCGAGCGCATCGTCAAAGACGATGTATTCACCTCGATCCATATCGAGGAATTCGAAGTTGCGGCGCGCGATACCAAGCTCGGGCCAGAAGAAATCACCCGCGATATCCCGAATGTCGGCGAGGAAGCTTTGCGCAACCTCGACGAGGCGGGCATCGTTTATATTGGCGCCGAAGTAGGGCCAGCGGATATTCTGGTCGGTAAAATCACGCCAAAAGGCGAAAGCGCGATGACACCGGAGGAGAAACTCCTGCGGGCGATCTTTGGCGAGAAGGCCTCGGATGTGCGCGATACGTCGCTTCGCCTGAAGCCCGGAGACTTTGGCACGGTTGTGGATGTGCGTGTGTTTAACCGCCACGGCATTGATAAAGACGAGCGCGCCATCCAGATCGAGCGCGAAGAGGTCGAGCGCCTCTCGCGCGACCGCGACGACGAGATCACCATTCTGGAGCGCAACACCTATGGCCGCCTCAAGGGGATGATCCTTGGCAAAAAGGCCGTAAAAGGCCCGAAAGGCGTGAAGGCCGGCTCGGAAATTACCGAAGAGCTGCTGGATAGCCTGAGCAAAGGGCAATGGTGGCAGTTGGCCCTTTCCGAGGATGACGACGCGGCGCAGGTGGAGGCTTTGAATGCACAGTTTGAAGCCAACAAGCGCACCATGAATGCCCGCTTTGAAGACAAGGTGGAGAAAGTCCGGCGTGGGGATGATCTGCCGCCGGGCGCGATGAAAATCGTCAAGGTGTTTGTGGCGGTGAAGCGCAAGCTGCAACCGGGCGACAAAATGGCGGGCCGGCACGGCAATAAAGGGGTTATTTCCAAGGTAGTGCCACAAGAGGATATGCCGTTCCTTGCCGATGGCACCCCTGTTGACGTGGTGCTGAACCCGCTTGGTGTGCCGTCGCGCATGAACGTGGGCCAGATTTTGGAAACCCATATGGGTTGGGCGGCGCATAATCTTGGCCGCTCCATCGAGGATGCTCTGGCGGAATACAAACGCTCGGGCGATATGACGCCGGTAACCGACGCTATGAAAATCGCTTATGGCGAGGATACATATGCCGAGGCGACAGCAGGCATGGGCGAGGAGAATATCCTTGAAGCCGCCGGCAACGTCACCCGCGGTGTGCCGATTGCCACCCCTGTTTTTGACGGGGCGAAAGAGGCCGACGTGAACGATGCGCTGACAAGGGCTGGCCTGGATACTTCCGGCCAATCCGTGGTGTATGATGGCCGCACCGGCGAGCAATTCTCTCGCCCTGTGACCGTTGGCATGAAGTATATCCTGAAATTGCACCACCTCGTGGACGAGAAAATCCATGCGCGTTCCACTGGCCCATACAGCCTTGTCACCCAGCAGCCGCTCGGGGGTAAAGCCCAGTTTGGTGGCCAGCGCTTCGGGGAGATGGAAGTCTGGGCGCTGGAAGCTTATGGCGCCGCTTACACCTTGCAGGAAATGCTCACGGTTAAATCCGATGACGTGGCCGGCCGGACCAAGGTCTATGAAAGCATCGTCAAGGGCGAGGACAATTTCGAGGCTGGCGTGCCGGAATCGTTTAATGTGCTTGTGAAGGAAATTCGGTCACTCGGTTTGAATATCGAGCTGCTGGATTCGGAGGCGGAGTAGGGGCGTTTTGCGCCCTTACCATTGGAAATAGATTGAGGATCATAAAATGAATCAAGAAATCACAAACCCGTTTAATCCGGTCCAGCCGTTGAAAACCTTTGACGAAATCAAAATCTCGCTCTCCTCGCCAGAGCGGATTTTGAGCTGGTCTTTTGGCGAAATCAAAAAGCCAGAAACCATCAATTACCGCACGTTCAAGCCCGAGCGCGACGGGCTTTTCTGCGCCCGTATCTTTGGCCCGATCAAGGATTATGAATGCCTGTGCGGCAAATACAAGCGCATGAAATATCGCGGTGTGACCTGCGAGAAATGTGGTGTGGAAGTCACGCTGCAAAAGGTGCGCCGCGAGCGAATGGGGCATATTGATCTGGCCGCGCCGGTGGCCCATATCTGGTTCCTCAAATCCCTGCCGTCGCGCATTGGCCTGATGCTGGACATGACCCTGCGCGACCTTGAGCGTATCTTGTATTTCGAGCAATATGTGGTGATCGAGCCGGGCCTGACCGATCTCACCCAAGGCCAGCTTCTGACCGAAGAAGAATTTCTGGATGCCGAAGATCAATATGGCGCAGATGCCTTTACCGCCGGCATTGGCGCAGAAGCCATCCGCGAAATGCTGGCGGCGCTGGATCTGGATGCCGAAGCCGAGCAGCTGCGCGCGGATCTGGCCGAGGCCACCGGCGAGCTGAAGCCCAAAAAAATCATCAAACGTCTGAAACTGGTGGAAAATTTCCGCGAAAGCGGCAATCGCCCCGAATGGATGATCCTGACGGTGATCCCTGTGATCCCGCCCGAGCTGCGCCCCTTGGTGCCGCTGGATGGTGGCCGTTTTGCGACCTCGGATCTCAACGATTTGTATCGCCGCGTGATCAACCGGAATAACCGTTTGAAGCGCCTGATCGAGCTGCGCGCGCCCGATATCATTATCCGCAACGAAAAGCGCATGCTGCAAGAATCCGTGGATGCGCTGTTTGACAATGGCCGCCGTGGCCGTGTGATTACCGGCGGCAATAAACGCCCGCTGAAATCGCTGTCGGACATGCTTAAGGGCAAGCAAGGGCGCTTCCGGCAGAATCTGCTCGGCAAGCGCGTGGATTTCTCGGGTCGCTCGGTAATTGTGACCGGCCCCGAGCTGAAGCTGCACCAATGCGGCTTGCCCAAGAAAATGGCGCTGGAGCTGTTCAAGCCGTTTATTTACTCGCGTCTGGAGGCCAAGGGCCTTTCCAGCACGGTAAAACAGGCCAAGAAGCTGGTGGAAAAAGAGCGCGCAGAAGTGTGGGATATCCTTGACGAGGTGATCCGCGAACACCCTGTCATGCTCAACCGCGCGCCAACGCTTCACCGCCTTGGCATTCAGGCGTTCGAGCCGGTGCTTATCGAGGGTAAAGCCATCCAGCTGCACCCGCTGGTCTGTTCGGCCTTTAACGCCGATTTTGACGGCGACCAAATGGCGGTGCATGTGCCGCTGAGCCTTGAGGCCCAGCTTGAGTGCCGCGTGCTGATGATGTCGACCAACAACGTGTTGTCGCCCTCCAACGGTGCGCCGATTATCGTGCCGTCACAGGATATGATCCTCGGCCTTTATTACGTGACCCTGATGCGCAAAGGCATGAAGGGCGAAGGCATGACCTTTGCCGATATGGACGAGATCGACCACGCCCTGGAAGCGGGGGCCGTGCATATGCATGCCAGGATCGAAGCCCGTGTCGAGCAGATAGACGAAGAGGGCAACAGCTATATGGAACGGTTTGAAACCACGCCGGGCCGTGTGCGTCTGGCCAGGCTTCTGCCGAAAAACCATAAAGCGCCTTTCGGCATCATCAACCGTTTGCTTCGCAAGAAGGAAGTAGGCGAGGTGATTGACGTGGTTTACCGCCACTGTGGCCAGAAGGAATCGGTTATTTTCTGTGACCAGATCATGTCGCTTGGTTTTGCCGAAGCCTTCAAGGCCGGCATCTCTTTCGGCAAGGATGATATGCTGATCCCCGATAACAAATGGGATATCGTCAACGGCGTTCGTGCCAAGGTTAAGGAATTCGAGCAGCAATATATGGACGGGCTTATCACCAAGCTCGAAAAATATAACAAAGCGGTGGATGTGTGGTCCAAGTGCTCGGATGATGTGGCTGATGGCATGATGGCGGAGATATCCAAGCTGCGCTTTGACGAGGAGGGCAACGAGCTGGAGCCAAATTCGGTTTATATGATGTCCCACTCCGGTGCGCGTGGCTCCCCTGCCCAAATGAAGCAGCTCGGCGGGATGCGTGGCTTGATGGCCAAGCCGAATGGCGACATTATCGAAACCCCGATTGTCTCGAACTTCAAAGAAGGCCTGACCGTGCTTGAGTATTTCAACTCGACCCACGGCGCGCGTAAGGGCCTTGCGGATACGGCGCTTAAAACCGCGAATTCCGGCTACCTCACCCGTCGTCTGGTGGATGTGGCGCAGGATTGTATCGTGCGCGAGGATGATTGCGGCACCGAGATTTCGATCAAAATCGCGGCAGCGGTGAATGACGGCACGGTCGTGTCTTCGCTTTCCGAGCGTATTCTGGGCCGCGTTGTGGCTGAAGATGTGCTGAACCCTGCGGATGGTGCCGTGCTGGCCGCGCGCAATACCCTGATCGACGAGAAGCTGGCAGACGAGATTGAAGCGGCGGCGGTGCTGTCTGTTCAAGCGCGCTCGCCGCTCACTTGCGAAGCGGAAGACGGCATTTGCGCTCAATGCTATGGCCGAGATCTGGCGCGGGGCACCAAGGTGAATCCGGGCGAAGCGGTAGGCATTATTGCTGCGCAATCCATCGGTGAGCCGGGCACCCAGCTAACGATGCGGACCTTCCACATAGGCGGCATTGCCCAGGGTGGCTCGCAAACATCGCAAGAGGCCATTGCCGACGGCAAGATCGAGCTGCGCAAAGCTTCTGTCCTGAAAAATGCGGATGGTGAAACGATCGTCATGGACCGGCATATGGAGCTGGCCCTGATCAATGAAAACGGCATCGAGCTTTCCAACTACAAGCTGGGCTTTGGCTCCAAGCTGATGGTCAAGGATGGCGAGAAGGTGAAAACGGGCGATCGTCTGTTTGACTGGGATCCGTTTACCATGCCGATCATTACCGAAAAGCCCGGGGTCGCCAAATTTGTCGATCTCACCGTGGGTATTTCGGTGCGGGACGAAACCGATGATGCGACCGGCCTGAGCCAGAAAGTGGTATCGGATTGGCGCGCTACGGCAAAAGGCAGTGATCTGAAACCGGCGATCATCGTGATGGACCCTGCCACCGGCGAGCCGGTGCGCATGGATAACGGCAACCCTGCGGTTTACAATATGTCGATCGACGCGGTGCTTTCTGTGGAAGATGGTCAGGAGATCCAGCCGGGGGATGTGCTTGCGCGGATCCCGCGGGAGGGCACCAAGGTGAAAGACATCACCGGTGGTCTGCCGCGTGTGGCTGAATTGTTCGAGGCCCGCCGCCCGAAAGATCACGCGATCATCGCTGAAATCGATGGCCATGTGCGCTTTGGCAAGGACTATAAAAACAAGCGCCGCATTGCGGTCGAGCCGGTGGATGACAGCCTGGATACCGTGGAATACATGGTGCCAAAAGGCCGGCATATTCCGGTGCAGGAAGGCGATTTCATCCAGAAAGGAGAATATATCATGGATGGCAATCCTGCGCCGCATGATATTTTGCAGATCATGGGTGTGGAGGCTCTGGCCGAATATATGGTGGACGAAGTGCAGGATGTGTATCGCCTGCAAGGGGTGAAGATCAACGATAAGCATATCGAAGTGATCGTGCGCCAGATGCTGCAAAAATGGGAAGTGTCCGATAGTGGTGGCACCATCCTGCTCAAGGGCGAGCAGGTGGATAAAGCCGAGTTTGTCGAGGCTTGCGAAAAAGCCGTGGCGCAGGGCTTTGAGCCGGCCAAGGGCGGGCCGGTTCTGCTCGGCATTACCAAGGCATCGCTTTCGACCCGGTCGTTCATCTCTGCAGCGTCCTTCCAGGAAACCACCCGCGTGCTTACCGAAGCCTCGACGCAAGGCAAGCGCGACAAGCTGATCGGCCTGAAGGAAAACGTGATTGTCGGGCGCTTGATCCCTGCAGGCACGGGGGGCGCAACCCATGATCTCAAGCGTGTGGCGCAGGCCCGGGATCAGGCGATCATCGAGCAGCGGAAAGCCGAGGCGGCCATCGCCGGAGAGCTGGCCAACCCCGAAGGGGAGGAGCCTCCCGCTACCGCCGGGGAATAGCTCGAACAGAAAAGAAAGCCCGCCATTCTGGCGGGTTTTTGGGAGCGGCCCATGATTGATTTGACACCGGATTGCGAAAAATGCGCCGGGCTTTGCTGCTTGGCCCTGGCGATTGACAAGAGCGAGCAATTTTCCTTTGACAAGCCCGCCGGCACCCCGTGCCGCCACCTGCGCCGCGATTTTCGCTGTGCGATCCATAAGGATCTGGCTGCGCTTGGCTGTGAGGGTTGTGTGTCTTATAGCTGTGAAGGTGCCGGGCAGCGTGTGATCCAGGAGGTGTTTTCCGGGCAAAACTGGCAGAACGATCCGGCGTTGATGCGGCCGATGCAAGAGGCCTTTCATTCTCTCTGCAAGCTCCACCGCTTGCTGGGCTTGCTGTCCACTGCCGGAACATTGCCCCTGCCGGAGGAAAAAATGGAGGTGCTGGAAGGGCTTGCGAACCGGCTGGGTCAAAAGAGATGGACCCGAAATCAGCTTGAAGCATTCGAGCGTTCGGACCTGGCGGAATCTGTAAGCCGGTTTTTGCAAAGTTTGCGGGATGATTTGCCGAATTAGCCGGAATTTGATATCTGTAGGGTTCGGAGGCTGTTGTGCTTTTTCAATTCGGGCGGTCTGTTTATGAATATCCAAGTTATCGGCCTTGTCCGGTTTGCCTATATTTCCAAAAACGGATTTCGGCAAAAATACAAAACGCAGGCCGAGGCCCGGGAAGCCCTTTTTGCGCCGGAGCGGATGGAATTCCGCCTCCGTATGCTGGAGGAGATATGCATTCGCTCCATGCGGAACCAGACCGATCAGGATTTCAGACTAATCGTGCTTGTTAGCCTGAGTCTGCCGACGGTTTACCTCAAGCGTGTCGAGGCAATTATTGCCCCGCTGGAAGGGGCGGTTTTACTTATGGAGCCGCGCCAATGGATGAAACAGGTAACACAATCCTGCTTCAGGCGGTTTGTGGCCCCCGATGCGGAATATGTAATCAATTTCAGGCTGGATGATGATGACGCGCTTGCCGTCGACTATATCGAGAAGCTGCGCCATACCGGTTCGGAACTGATCCGTCAGGGCAGGGCCGGAGAGCCTACGGTGATAGCGCATTCCAGGGGGATATATTGGGCTCTGCACCTGCAGGAAGACGGTTTGCGAATCCGGACCGAGAAAAAACCGCTGGGGCTTGCCTGCGCGATGATCACATCCCCCGACATCCCTGCCAATGTATTTTACTGGAACCATAGAGAACTGGGAAAGTATTTTACATTGGTGATGATACCGGGCAAGGTCATGTTTCTGCGTTCGCTTCATGGATATGGTGATTCCGGCCGGCAGGTGCCCAATTGGGGGCATGCGCTCGCAAAGGCGGAGATGGAAGCTATTCTTGCCCGCCGGTTTGGCTTCAAGATCAACGATTTAACCTGTGGCTGGTCGCTCGGCAACAGGGGCGATGAGGCGTAAAACCGGGATGAAAAAAACCCGATGAGATAGCGGTTGACATCACCCCGGTTTCGCCCTAATTTCCGCCCGCTCGGGAGAGGCATCCATGCTGATTCCGATACAAGCCAAAATTAGGCGATCATGAGCCGGAATTTATTCTCGCTCCTCTGGAATTCCACCGCGCCGGACGGCAACCATTGTCCGCGGGCGGTATTTGGCATTTTGTGCATTCGGCGCAAGGTGCTGTAAGTATTGAAACGGGTTGAACGGGGTTTAACTGTATGCCAACGATCCAACAGCTTATCCGCAAACCGCGGAAGCCGAAAGTAAAGCGTCAGAAGTCGATGCACCTTCAGGCATGCCCGCAAAAACGCGGCGTATGCACACGTGTTTATACCACGACACCGAAAAAGCCGAACTCGGCTATGCGGAAGGTGGCTAAAGTGCGCCTGACCAACGGTTTCGAGGTTATTTCCTACATCCCGGGCGAGAGCCACAACCTGCAAGAGCACTCGGTTGTGTTGATCCGCGGCGGTCGTGTAAAAGACCTTCCGGGCGTTCGTTACCACATCCTTCGCGGTGTTTTGGATACGCAGGGCGTTAAAGATCGCCGTCAGCGTCGTTCGAAATATGGCGCCAAGCGTCCTAAATAGGAGACTTAAGATATGTCCCGTCGCCATAGTGCCGAGAAACGTGAAATCCTGCCAGACGCCAAGTATGGCGACAAGATTTTGACGAAATTTATGAACAACCTGATGCTGGACGGCAAAAAATCCGTTGCAGAGCGTATCGTCTACGGTGCGCTGAGCCGGGTTGAGGAGAAGCTGAAGCGGGAGCCGATCGAGGCTTTCCATGAAGCGCTGGAAAACATCAAGCCAAGCGTCGAGGTCCGTTCCCGCCGGGTTGGTGGTGCTACCTATCAGGTGCCGGTCGAGGTTCGCCCGATTCGTCAGGAGGCTTTGGCTATCCGCTGGCTGATCAACGCTTCTCGCGCACGCAATGAAAACACAATGGAAGAGCGCCTTGCGGGTGAGCTTCTCGATGCGGTAAATACACGCGGCTCTGCCGTCAAAAAACGCGAAGACACCCACAAAATGGCAGACGCTAACAAAGCGTTCTCCCATTATCGCTGGTAGGACAACATAAAATGGCACGCGAGTATCCCCTGGAGCGCTACCGTAACTTCGGTATCATGGCGCATATCGATGCAGGTAAAACCACCTGCACAGAGCGCATCCTGTATTACACCGGAAAATCCCACAACATCGGCGAGGTGCATGATGGCGCCGCGACTATGGACTGGATGGAGCAGGAGCAAGAGCGCGGTATTACCATTACCTCGGCTGCGACCACTACCTTCTGGGAGCGCACGGTAGACGGCAAAACCCCTCTGTCCGAAAAGCACCGGATGAATATCATCGATACGCCGGGCCACGTGGATTTCACCATTGAGGTGGAGCGTTCTCTGGCTGTGCTTGACGGCGCGGTTGCCCTGCTTGATGCCAATGCCGGTGTTGAGCCGCAGACCGAAACCGTCTGGCGTCAGGCTGATCGTTATAGCGTGCCACGCATTGTTTTTGTCAACAAGATGGACAAAATCGGCGCTGACTTCTTTAACTGCGTTGAGATGATCAAATCGCGTGTTGGTGGCAATCCTATGCCGATCCAGCTGCCGATTGGCTCGGAGACCGAGCTGGAAGGCTCGATCGATTTGATTACCATGAAGGAATGGGTATATCTGGGCGAGGATCTTGGCGCGTCTTGGGAGCTTCGCGAAGTTCGCGACAGCCTGAAAGACAAGGCCGAAGAGATGCGTGCCGAGATGATCGAGATGGCCGTTGAGCTGGATGACGAGGTGATGGAAGCTTATCTGGAAGGCAACGAGCCTGACGAGGAGACCCTCATACGTCTGATCCGCAAGGGCACTATGGAAATGACTTTTGTGCCTATTCTTGCCGGTTCTGCCTTCAAGA
>JALSHK010000436.1 GCA_026982275.1 Paracoccaceae bacterium
CGGTGCCGGAATCCGGCTTTTCCTGCCCTGTGAGCAAGCGAAACAGGGTGGATTTACCCGCGCCGTTGGGGCCGATCACGCCGACAATGCCACCGGGGGGGAGGCTAAAGCTCAGGTTGTCAATCAGCAGGTTATCGCCATAGCCCTTTGAAAGGCCTTCAACTTCTATCACCTTATTGCCCAGCCGAGGGCCGTTGGGGATGATGATTTGCGCCTTGCCCACTTTATCGCGCTCGGACTGGTTGGCCAGCTCGTTATAGGCGTTGATCCGGGCTTTTGATTTCGCCTGCCGCGCCTTAGGGGATTGCCGCATCCACTCCAGTTCACGCTCCAATGTGCGCATTTTGGCTTTATCGGATTTGGCCTCATGCTCCATGCGCTTGGCCTTTTGCTCCAGCCACGAGGAATAATTGCCCTCATACGGGATGCCACGGCCTCCATCCAGCTCAAGGATCCAGCTGGTGATGTCATCGAGGAAATAACGGTCATGGGTCACACACAGGATGGTGCCTTTGTAATCCATCAGGTGCTGCTGGAGCCATGCGATGGTTTCGGCGTCGAGGTGGTTGGTTGGCTCGTCGAGCAGCAGCATATCGGGGGCTTCGAGCAGCAGCTTGCACAGCGCCACGCGGCGGGCTTCACCGCCGGACAGTTTGCTCACGTCGGCATCATCGGGCGGGCAGCGCAGGGCCTCCATGGCGATGTCGATGGCGCTATCTAGGTTCCACAGATCCTCGGCGTCGATCTGGTCCTGAAGCGCGGCCATTTCGTCGGCGGTTTCTTCGGAATAGTTCATGGCGAGGTCGTTATATCGCGCCAAGGTGGCCTGCTTTTCGGCCACGGCGAGCATCACGTTTTCGCGCACGGTCAGGCTTTCATCCAGCTTTGGTTCCTGTGGGAGATAGCCGATTTTGGCCCCCTCGGCCAGCCACGCCTCGCCCTGAAAATCCTTGTCCATCCCCGCCATGATCTTCATCAGGCTTGATTTACCGGCCCCGTTAGAGCCAACCACACCGATTTTTACGCCGGGGAGAAAGGACAGGTGGATATTTTCAAACAGTTTTTTACCACCTGGGAAAGCCTTGGATACGCCTTCCATGTGATAAACGTATTGATATGATGCCATTTTGAAGGGTGCTCCTGCTGGGATTCTTGTGCTAGAGGAGTTGATAGCGAAAATCGGCATCGGGGGCAATTAGCTATGTCATTTGATAATTTGGAGATGGGGCGCGCGCAGTTCTACAACCCTGAAAATATGGTGACGCAATGCCCAAGCTGCCATAGCCAGAAGTCTCCAGGAGCAAAGCGTCATTACCCGCGAAACGGGTCGGTATGATTTTCAACCAAACCATCGGCCTGCTTGGCGGTTCCTTTGATCCGCCCCATCATGGCCATGTCCATATTACCCGCCAAGCGCTGAAGCGTTTCGGGCTGGATCGGGTGTGGTGGCTGGTTAGCCCGGGCAATCCGCTAAAGGAAAACGCGCCGGCCAGCCTTGAGCGGCGCATGGCGGCCTCTCGCGCCATCATGCAGCATCCGCGGGTAAAAATCAGCGATATCGAAAGCCGGCTTGGCACCCGCTACACCGCAGACACCCTGCGCGCGCTTATAAAGCTTTATCCGCGCGCGCGCTTCACCTGGCTGATGGGGGCGGATAATCTGGCCGGCTTTCATAAATGGCAGGAATGGCAATGGATCGCGCAGCATGTGCGCATCGGGGTGATGGCGCGGCCCGGCGAGCAGCTTCGGGCAGGGCTTTCGCCCATGGCGCGGCAATTTGCGCGGTATCGCGTGCCTGCGGCCAGCCTTGCCCATGCCAAAGCCCCCGCTTGGGCATTGATCGGCGGGCCAATGCGCGATATATCTTCTACAGATATTCGCCGCAGGGGTGAATGGAGTTAAACTGTGCGCTTAACGAGACGGCAGCTTTTGGCAGGGATAGCAGCAAGCCTGCCGCTGGGCGCCTATGGGCAGGTGGCGCGGCCACCGGCGCGGGCGGGGCGGATCACCCCTCCGCTCGGGCTGGAGCAGATACTCAGGAATAGTGACCTGGGCCGCAATGCCGGATTTGCACTGCTGGATTTGCAAAGCGGGCGCGAACTGGAAGCGCATAATCCACGGCTGGCGCGGCCTCCGGCTTCGGTCACCAAAATCATGACCGCGCTTTATGCCGAGGCAAAGCTCGGAGCAGGCTATCGCTTCGAGACGCAAATTCTGGCAACCGGCACCCTTGCGAATGGCACGCTTTCGGGGGATCTCTATCTGGTGGGCAGCGGGGATCCGCAGCTCGATACCGATGATCTGAATGCCCTGGTGGCGCAGATCAGGGCCGCAGGGGTCAGGCGGATCGCGGGGCGGTATTTTGTGGTCAGCTCAGCATTGCCATGGATTAGCCAGATCGACGAGGGCCAACCGCTACAAGCGGGATATAATGCCACCGTGGCGGGGCTGAACCTGAATTTCAACAGGGTGTATTTTGACTGGAAGCGCGAGAGCGGTGGCTATCGGGTGAGCTTGGATGCCCGCTCCGAGCGGGTGCGGCCACAGGTGAGCGTGGCGCAGATGCGGGTCGTGCGGCGGGCCAGCCCTGTTTATGGCTATGAGCGGCGCGGCGGGATCGAGCGCTGGAGCGTATCGAGCGCAGCGCTAGGGCGCAGTGGCGGGCGCTGGCTGCCGGTGCGGGATCCGGCGCGCTATGCCGCCGAGGTATTTCAGGTATTGGCAGCGGCCGAGGGGATCACCTTGCCGCAAGCCGTGACGGCCACACAGGCACCCCAAGGCCGGGTTCTCGCGCGGGTGCTAAGCAATGATCTGCGCAGGATCCAGCGGGAAATGCTGCGCTACTCCAATAACCTGACCGCCGAAGTGCTGGGGCTTGCCGCCACCAAATCGGCAGGCGGGCGCGGGGACAGCCTGCGGCGTTCGGCGCAGGAAATGGCGCGCTGGGTCACGCGGCAATCCTCGCGAAGCCGCCCCAATCTTTATAACCATTCCGGCCTTTCCGACCAATCCCGCATGACCGCAAGAGAGATGACCTCCTTTTTGGCCAAAGCCGATAGCCAGGTGGGATTAAACAATATCTTGCGTGAATCGGGGCTGGAAAACGGGCGGGGCGACGAGGTGGAAATGCCCGGCATTCGGATTCTGGCCAAAAGCGGCACGCTGGATTTCACCCGTGGCCTGGCCGGATATATCGAAAAAGACGGACAAAACCGCTTTGCTTTTGCGATATTTGCCGCCGATATGGCCGCGCGGCGGGCTATGACACAGGAGGCGGGCCATCCTCCGGGTGCCCGGCGCTGGCGAGACAGGGCCAAAGCACAGGAAAAAGCGCTGCTCTACCGTTGGGCCAGCGCTCTCAGTTAAGCGCCGCCTGACAGCAGCCGCTGCGCAATTGCAAGCGGCCGCTCGCCTGATCGAGGAGCCGGAGCTGCCAGCCATAGTCGCGCTCGCTCATGCCATCGCTGCAGGGGCTTCTTTCAAGCAGGCCGGTGAACTTTCCGGCCGTAAAGGCGAAGCTGACCGGGGCAAAGCCTTGCGCAGTGCTGGATTGCCCGATCCGCTGAAAGCTGGCAGGGGCATCTGTGGCATAATCCTTGAATTCCAGATTGCGGTTTGGCCATAGGGTAGCAGACCAGAACGGCTCTGTGCCCGAGCAAGCAAGCTGGAGCGGCATTTCGCTATCGGGCATATGCGGCAGGGGGCTGGGCCGCAAATAGCGCATCGAAACCCAGCCATTGCCTTCTTGCCAGATGATTTTTCCCCAGTTGCGATCCTCGCTCAAGGCAATCACTTCAATCTGGTCGTGCGGATACAGGTCTCCAGTATCGGCACTGCGTTCGCTTGGCTTGTTCCGGATGTTCAGGGTGTCATCGCTGGCCACGCCGGTAACGGTAAAAACTTCGGGAAATAGCGCGGGCTGGGCCTGTGTCGCAAGGCCGATTAGCAAAAACGGCATGGAGAGAAAAACGGATTTCAATTTTAACCTCGTTATTTTAATGGGTGAGGGTATTCTATGCCAATATATTGCGAGGGGTGGAGAAAATATGCAACAGCCGGAATTGGTGATTTTTGATTGCGACGGGGTGCTGGTCGATAGCGAGGTGATCGGCAATACGATTATGGCGGAAAGCCTGAGCGCACACGGGCTGGAAGTGTCGCTGGAAGAATGTATGGATCTATTTGTCGGCGCGACCATGGCAGGAGTAAAAACCAGGGCCGAGCAGCTGGGGGCCTGCTTGCCCGATGACTGGGTGGCGCAGATTTACAAGGTTCTTTATGCGCGCTTGCGCGCGGGCTGCCCGCTGATAGAGGGGGTAGTCGAGGTGCTGGATGCGCTTGACGCGGCGGGGATGAATTATTGCGTGGCCAGCAATGGCAGCTTTGAGAAAATGCAGATTACCCTCGGGCAAAACGGTATTTTGCAGCGTTTCGGGGGGCGGGTCTATTCGGCGCAGGCCCTGGGTACGGCCAAACCCGCACCGGAGCTTTTCTGGCATGCGGCGCAGGGGGTGGACCATGATCGCTGCGTGGTGATCGAGGATAGCCTGAACGGTATTCGCGGTGCGGCAGCGGCAGGGATACGCTGCCTGGCCTATGCGCCCGAAGGTGGCGACGTGGAAGGGGCCATACGGTTTGGACGCATGGAAGAATTGCCCGTTTTGCTAGGGCTGGACAGCTCTACAACATCCTGAAAGCATGCGGACCCCCTCTGCCCGGTTGATAATCAGATCCAGCCCCCAGGCATAGCGGCTTGCGGTTTCCTCATCATCACATCGGGCGCGGGTAAGAACACCGGTATATTGCCCCGCTGTAAACAGGTATTTATCATAGCTGCGACCCGGGGCATTGGTGAGATGCGTAACCGGCGATATACGGCGCTGCGTGCCTTCAGCCCCTTCATACCACGGGCTGCCCTCATACTCATAGGTGATCAAGCCCTCGCTTGCCGATAAGGTGGCATCCCAGGCGGGGCCGGAACTTTGGCACACAAGCAGGCCGGGCAAAGGCGGGGCACCGGTGGCCGGGTTTTGCCCTTCTGCAATATGCAGGAAGCGAGACGAAACCCAGCCGGAACCGGAACCGGATGATACGAAGGCCCAGCGGCCATCAGGGCTGGTGTCCAGCACGTCTATATAACTATCCGGCTGGAGCGCGCCCACAATCTCTGCCCGCACATCCGGCTGGCTGCGGATATTGAGGGTATCGTTTTTGGCGACACCGACCACCTGATGCAAATAAAGCGGCACCGGCTCGGCCTGCGAAAATACAGGGAAGGCGAATAGCAGAAGCAAAATCATATAGATGCGCATGGAGAGGCTCGTTGTTTTTTATATTCTGCCCCGAAAACCTTTATAACTGGTTCAGAGCGCCGCGGGCAATTTCATATGTCGCGCCCGCGCCCCGCGCTCGATGGCGGCACCGTGCAGGCGGTCTATATGCAGCTCATAGCGGATTTCGGCCATGAATTCCAGCTCGCCTTGCCGCAACCGGCCATCGGCGGCAGCCACATCGCAGGCCATGGCGTAAGCGGTTTCATATAGCGCCTCTGGCAGGGCCTCGCGGATCATGCCAAATAGCGCGTCCAGCCCGTCCTCGACCTCGAAAAGATCAAATACCACCTGCGCCACCCTCTTCGTGCGGCTACCATCATAGCCGGCAAAAATCGGCATATGATCGACAATACGGGTAATGCTGAGCAGCTCGGAATTGGTAATGCTTTCATCCGAGGCGGATTCAGCGATCATCACCGCCACCAGCGCATCTTGCGGGGACCATGAAGGGGGGATACTTTCGGGCATATGTTTACCTTTATATGAGCGGGGCTTGTGCTTAGAATATTGACCATTGCCCCGCTGCACAATAGGAAGCACAGAATAATTTGCGCGCCGGTGGGCGGTGGGCTTTTGAGGGGACTACCATGTCTGAACTTCGTGAACTCGCAATGACATCCAAAGCCTGGCCATTTGACGAGGCCAAAAAACTGGTGAAGCGGTTTGCGAAAAAGCCGCCCGCCAGTGGTTATGTGCTGTTTGAAACGGGCTATGGCCCGTCTGGCCTGCCCCATATCGGCACCTTTGGCGAGGTGGCGCGCACCACCATGATCCGCCGAGCCTTCGAGGCGATTAGCGATATTCCAACCAAGCTGGTTTGTTTTTCCGACGATCTGGACGGCATGCGAAAAGTGCCGAAAAATGTGCCAAACCCGGAAGCACTGGAGGCGCATTTGCAGCGCCCGCTATCGGATGTGCCGGATCCTTTTGGCGAATATGACAGCTTTGCGGGGCATAATAACGCCATGCTGCGACGCTTCCTTGATACCTTTGGCTTTGAATACGAGTTCATTTCTTCCACCGAGTTTTACCGCTCGGGCCGGTTTGACGAAATCCTGCTGCGCTGTGTCGAGAAATATGACGAGATCATGGCGGTAATGCTGGCCAGCCTGCGCGAGGAGCGCCGCGAGACCTATTCTATCTTTCTGCCGATCTCGGCCAAAACCGGCCGTGTGCTTTATGTGCCGATGAAGCGGGTGGATGCGGCAGCGGGCACGATTACCTTTGAGGAAGATGGCGAAGAGGTGACGATGAGCGTAACCGGCGGGCAGGTGAAGCTGCAATGGAAGCCGGATTTTGGCGCCCGCTGGGCGGCGCTCGGCGTGGATTTTGAAATGTATGGCAAGGACCATTCCACCAACACCCATATTTACGACAAAATTTGCCGGATTCTGGGCGCGCCTGCACCGGCGCATTTTGTTTATGAAATGTTTCTGGATGGCGAAGGGCAGAAGATCTCGAAATCATCGGGCAACGGGATCTCGATTGATGACTGGCTGAAATATGCCAGCGCCGAGAGCCTTTCCTACTTCATGTATCAAAAGCCGAAAACCGCCAAGCGGTTGTTTTTTGATGTTATTCCCAAAGCGGTGGATGAATATCACCAGCAGCTTCGCGCCTTTCCGACACAGGATTTGAAAGCGCAGCTCAATAACCCTGTCTGGCATATTCACCAAGGAAAACCGCCGGTCAGCGATATGGTGGTGCCGTTTTCGATGCTGCTCAATCTGGCCTCGGCCAGCAGCACCGAGAGCGTGGCGCAGATGTGGGGGTTCATCCATAAATACGCCCCCGATGCCACCCCGCAAACCCACCCCGGGCTGGATGCCGCCGCCGCGCAGGCCGTGCGCTATTTCCATGATTTTGTGAAGCCGGAAAAAACCTACCGCGCAGCCAGCGAACAAGAGCGCGCCGCGCTAGAGGATCTGGCGAACCGGCTTAAGGTTTGGGAAGGCGAAGCGGATGCCGACGCGCTGCAATCGGCGGTATTTGCCGTGGGCAAGGCGCACGGGTTTGAGCCGCTGCGCGATTGGTTCAAGGCGATTTACGAGGTCTTGCTCGGGGCTTCGCAAGGGCCGAGATTTGGCGGATTCATCGCGCTTTACGGGGTGGATGAAACCGTGGCTTTGATTGAAAAGGCGCTGGCAGGCGAGTTTATCTAGCGATTAAACACCTGTAATATTACAACAAAAAACCGAAGCGTTGCGCTTCGGCTTTTTATGCGTGCGCTGACTTTACCCTTTTCCCACTCCTTTGAGTTAATTTTTAGCGAAGTCGTGAAACGGCTAGAACATATTTTGTGGCTGGAATGGCGCGTGCGCGCTGGCCAAAGAAAACCGAGAAGGGGTTTTGGATGAATAAGGCAATTACCGATGGTCTGAACTTTATGCCGCCAGCATTTATTGACGGCCTGCTGGATTGGTCAAGCGAAGATGGCACCCCGGGCTCGCTAACCTATGACGGGGCGGCCAATGCGGCGCTGGTGGCAAGCGATCCCGATTTCGGGCCGTGCCTGGAGCTGCAAAAAACCGCAACCCTGCAAAAGCTGCGTTATATGGGCGATACCCCTATTCTGCCGGGCTGCTATTTGCAGGTAAAGGTGCGGTTCAAGGTGCTGAGCGGGCTGTTTCCTTCGGTGCGCATTGCGGCTTGGGCCGGCGGGCCGGGGGGCGCGCATGTGACGGGGCTGGATGAAACCGGACCGGAGCTGCTGCCCAATACCTATGGCCGGATATACGAAGTGTCGGCGATTATCGGCACGGGCGATCGCACCGGCGTGGATATGGTTTGGGGTAACGAGCCGGTATTTGCCCATATCGGGCTGGATATGACCGGCGATAATGGCGCGGTGGTGCGGATAGAAACGGTGTTGGTCGAGGATAAAACCTCGATTTTCCATCGCAAGCTGATGGGCTGGGTCGATGTGCGGGATTATGGCGCGGTGGGCGATGGTATCACCGATGACCGGCAGGCCTTTCTGGCCGCCGATGCCGATGCGCAGGGGCGCGAGGTGGTTGTATCGGAGGGGGTTTATTATATTGCCACTTCGCTGACCATCAATTCACCCATCCGCTTTGAAGGCACGCTGATCATGCCGCCAGCCGAGCGATTGATGATCACCTCGAATTTTGAATACAAAACCTACGAAGCTGCGTTCGGCAATGAACGCGAGGCGCTTATCCGCGCTCTTGCCGCGTTGTTTAACTTTACCGACCATGAATCGCTGGATCTGGGTGGGCGGCGAATTCAGCTGGATTCCCCGATCGATGTCCATGCGGCCGTGGGCAACAAAAACAACTTTGGCAACCGGCGCGTTCTGCGCAATGGCTCGCTCGAAGCCACAGCTTCAGCCGGCTGGGATACCACGGTCGTTACCTCCAGCGCCAGCTATGCAACCGCCAGCCCGTTAACGCTCTCAAATGTGGTGAATGTAGCGAATATCGCGGTCGGCTCGCTGGTATCGGGTGCCGGTGTCGGGCGGGAAGTCTATGTCACGGAGGTCGATACCGGCTCGGGCACGGTAACATTGTCACAGCGCCTGATTAATCCGGCAGCCACGCAGAGCTACACCTTCGAGCGCTTCAAGTATCTTCTGGATTTTTCGGGCTTTAGCGGCATGTCCCGTTTTCAGATCACCAATGTGGAATTTGCCTGCCTTGGCAATAGCTCGGGGCTGTTGCTACCCTTTAGCGGTTATGCATGGCATGTGCATAGTAACTGGTTTTTACGGCCCAAGGACCGCGGGCTAACCTCGTTCAACGAAGGCTGTTACGGGATGTCATTGTATAATAACGAATTTTATTCCAATGAATACAATGATTTGGCGCAGAACCGCACCACAATCGCCTATAATACCAATTCCAACGATGTAAAAATACGTGACAACATGTCGGTGCGTTTCAAACATTTTGGTGTGATGGCCAGGGCCGGGCATATCATTACCGGCAACCATTTCTGGCAGGGTGACGGGGCGGCTGTGGGCGAGCGCACGGCGGGGATTGTATTTACCGCGCGGAATTGCACATCGGTGATCACCGGAAATTATGTGGATAATTGTTTTATCGAGGTGGTCAATGAACATGCAAATTACAGCAATGTCGGCCCGGCGGCCTCGCCTTTTGGTTCGATCTCCATAAGCGGAAATATCTTTATAGTTTCCAATGTTGCAGCATGGTTTACCTTCTTCCGACTGGCACCCTATGGAACCGGGCATAATATGGATGGCATTTCTGTCGTTGGCAATACATTCAAGGTGCTGGGTTCCGATATTATCGACAGAATAGAAACTGTGGATACCTCGAATGGCGGGTTTGACCATGCTTTAACGAAGAATATTACCTTTCAGGGCAATACCTTTCGCGAGATAACAAACCGCACAGAGAATCCGGCGCTTGTCGAGGTTTCCCAGCCTGCGGCCTCGGCGACATGGACCTATTCGCACGCCGCACAAATTCCCTTTGGCGGGCAACTGCGCAGGGTAAGCAGCTGGTCGGCCATCGGGCCAATTCAGGATGGTGCAAACGTGACCCGCTTCGAGGCTCCGTATTTCACCCCGAATGTCGGGGCCGGAGGCAGCAGCGTGAATATATCGTGGCCTGCAGCCCGCAAAGGAAGCCTGCAGCTCAACCTTCGCAGTGACAAAGCCGCCTAGACCGCAAACACTTCGGCCAAACGACAGCTATTCTGTCGTTTAGAGCGCATCCAATCCAACCGGATTCGTGTATTCACCGCGCAACCCTAGGCAGCGTTTGCATCTGCAAATGCGTTCGGGTTGTCCGGTGGATTCAATTGGGCTGGATTTGCTCTAGTGATAGCCTTGTGATGCCCGCAATAGCGTCTCCTGCCCGATAGAATTCATTTACCCGGCTGGCCGGATAAGGCAGCATTTGTCCGGGCGAATGCGGGGGTTAAATCCCTAGTTTCGCACTATTGCGCTGCAAACCTTGGTAACCGTGTCGCCAATCGTGACATATACAGCCTCGCGATCGGCATTCAGAATGAATTCGGTCGAAGCCGTGTTGCCGTCAACCTGCGCGCGTATCGTATAGCTATTCATGCGATAGGCACTCAGGCTGGCAACCTGTATTCCCTCTAGATACATATTACCACCACGTATACC
>JALSHK010000437.1 GCA_026982275.1 Paracoccaceae bacterium
TCCGGCCCGTGTCGAGCTGCGTGGCTATGGTGAATTATCGCCGCTGGGCTGCAACGAGGATGTGGATGGCCGCCGGATCAATCGCCGGGTCGAGGTCTGGACCCGCTAGGGCCTGATCAGGATGGGGGGCAAGGTTTCGCTATGCCTCCCTTTTCATTTTGCGCTCTTTTGCAAGGGTGCTAAGCCCCGTATCATCCAGAATCGCATAGATAGCCGGCAGGGCAAACAGCACCATCAGCCCCGAGAATAGCAGGCCAAAGGCGAGGCTGGTAACCAGCGGAATCAGGATTTGCGCTTGCAGGCTGGTTTCGGTCAGGATCGGCAGCAGGCCCACGATGGTGGTGCTGGAGGTGAGGAAGATCGCCCGAAACCGTGCCCTTGCGGCCAGCCCCGCCGCGATGGCCACGGTATTGGCCGCGCCGTGTTCGCTTTTGACAAAATCCACCAGCAGGATGGAATTGTTCACCACCACCCCGGCCAGTGCCACAAAGCCAAGCATCGAGGGCATGGAGAAATCCAGCCCCATAAGCAGATGCCCGTAGATCGCCCCCGCGAGAGATAGCGGGATAATCAGCATGACCACGATCGGCTCCACATAGGAGCGAAACAGAAAGCTGAGCAGTAAAAACACCCCGACCAGCCCCGTCAAAAACCCCTTCAGCATGGATTTCTGGGTTTTTTGCGCTTCGGCCCGCTGGCCTTCCACATCGAGCTGCACCGATGGGTGGCGCTCCAGCAGGCCTGGCATGAAGCGGGTGAGGGTGTCACTGACGATGGCGCTGGCATTGGCGATGCGGGTATCGATGGTGCCCTGCACCGTTACCGTGCGCCGGCCATCCACGCGGTTAATCCGGCTATAGCCCTGATCAAGCTCCACCCTGGCCACCACCGAAAGCGGCACATAGCTGCCATCGGGGCGGGTGATGATGAAATTGTCAAACCCTGCAAGGCTACGCCGTTCATCCTGTGCCAGAATCGCGGTTACCCGCAGCAAATGCCCGCGCACCTGCATTTCGCTGATGGTGGTGCCGTAATAGGCGGCGCGCAGCTGGTCCGCCACCATGGCGGCGGTGATCCCCATCGGGGCGGCTGCATCGCTCATGCTGATGCGCAATTCGCGCTTGCCGGGCCGCAGATCATCCATCAAGGAGGTGACCCCCTGATAGCTTTGCACCCAGTCTTGCAGCTCCAGCGAAGCGGCTTTCAGCGCCGCCAGATCATCGCCCTTGAGGCGCATATCAATGGCAATCCCCGCCGGGCCAATGGTGGTCTCGGCATATTTCAGGCTGATTACATCGGGCAAGTCTCCGACATTTTCCCGCCAAAGCGCCATGATATCATCCGGACGGCTTATCCGGCTGGCCGAGGGCAGCAGATCCACGCTCACCGTGGCCACATGCGCGCCGCTTTCAAAGGAATCGCGGTTCACCCCGTAAAATACCGACACATTGCGCACAAGATCCGCACCACCGGGCTGAAGCGGGGAAAGCGCCGCATTGGCCTCTGCCAGCCCCGCCTCCAGCTTGGCCACCACCGTTTCGGTGCGCGAAAGCGGCGTGCCCTGGGGCAGCAATACCCGCGCCACAATGGTATCCCCGTCCAGCTCGGGAAAGGCTACGAATTTCAGGTAGCCGCCCGTGAGCATACCCACCGATGAAAGCATGATCGCCACCGCGAGGCCGGCGGTGATATAGCGAAAACGGATGGTGATATCCACCAGCGGCCCGACAACACGATCGCGCATCCAGAATAGCGCGCCATTTACCACCGCCGGAATGCCGGTGGGATTTTCGCGTTTTTCCAGCGCATGCACCAGATGATGCGGCAGGATGAAAAATGCCTCGATCAGCGATACCGTCAGCACAAACAGCATCACCACCGGCACCACCCGCAGCACCGCGCCAAGGTCTCCGCTCAAAAACGCCAGCGAGCCAAAGATCATAGCCGTGGTGCCAAAAGAGGCCAGCACATTGGGAAAGACCTGCGCCGCCCCTTCCGAGGCCGCTTCAAGCGGTGTTCGGCCTTTTTCGCGCAGGCGGGCGATATTTTCGGCGATGACAATGGCATCATCCATCAGCAGCCCGATCACGATCAAAAGCCCAAGCGTGGTCATCAGATTGAGCGAATACCCCATCACCCACATCAAAAACACCCCGCCCATAAACGAAACCGGCAGCCCCATCGCCACCCAGAACGAAAACCGGAAGCCAAAAAATGCCCATAGCAGCAAAAAAACCAGCCCCAGCCCCTGCAGCCCGTTGATGACCACCAGCTCCAGCCGCTCCCGCACCACCGACGCCGCATCGGCGGTGATTTCCAGCACCACCCCTTCGGGGGCCATCGCCCGCTCGGCCTCAAGGAACCCCTGAATGCGGTCAATCACGCGCAGGGCATCCTGGGTGCGGGTTTTGCTGATATCCAGCACCGCCGCCAGCTCGCCGTTAAAGATGATCCGGTCATCAGCGAGGGCAAAACCTTCGGTGATGGTCGCGACCTCGCCCAGCCGTACCTGCCCGCCATTGGCGGCCGAGCGGATCACCAGAGCCGCCAGCGCTTCCGCGCTCTGGCGCTCTTCGGCCACCCGCACCAGCAGGGTTTCGTCCCGGCTTTCCAGCGAGCCGGCGGGCAGATCAAGGCTGCCCCCTTGAATGGCCCGCGCCATATCCGAGACCGAAAGCCCGTATTGCCGCAGGGCGTTGCCATCCAGCTCCACTCGTAATTCACGGGTGGAAAACCCCTTGATGGTCACGATCGGAATGCCGCCCCAGCGCAGCATACGGGTGCGGATTTCTTCGGCATAGTCCTTCAGATCCACCCGGCTTTCCGGCCCCGTGATCGAAACCGAGGCCACAAAATCGGTCAGGCCAAGCGGGGTGATACGCGCGGTTTCGGCGCGGTCGGGGAAATCGGTGATGGCTTCGATCTGGGATTTTACATCGGCCACAAAAGCCTGAAAATTCTGGCCTTCCTTCATGGTGGCTACCGCCCGCCCCAGCCCCTCGCGGGATTCGCAGGATTGGCTGTCCAGATCGGTCACGGCATCAAGCGCATCCTCGATACGCTGGCAAATCGCGGTTTCCACATCCTCGGGCCGCGCGCCGGGATAGGCAATATTGATCTCCACCCGGCTTGGCTCTTTGCCCGGAAATGTTTCGCGCAAAAGCTGCGGGCCGGCCAGAATACCGGCGGCCAGAAACAGGATCATTATCAGGTTGGAGATCGTCGGGTGTTTGGCAAAATAGCGGATCATTGCGCCACCCCGGACAAGGCGATTTCCTGCATCAGGCTTTCGTCAGGATGTGTGGCCAGCAGCAAGCCATCCATCAGCGGCACCGGTGCGCTTACCACTATGGTGTCGCCATCTTCCAGCCCGTCGGAAATGATCGCCAAAGGGCCGCGGAAAAAATCGATCTTTACCGGCACCAGCCGCAGCCGCCCTTCGGCATCCACCCGCATAACCCGGCCATTCCGCACCGCGCTGCGCGGCACCGCAATGGCATCGATCGGTGGGGCCTGCAATATCGCCTCGACAAACATGCCGCGCGTCAGCGGCGGGCGTGTGCCCGGCTCGGCGCTGGCATAGGGATTCTCGATGCGCAGGATCACCCCGAGGGTGCCGGTTTTCGGGTCAATCGTATTGCTGATCCGGTCAACCACAGCGGGCCATGCTTTGGGGCTTTGCCCGAGCTGGAGCAGAACGCGGGCCTCTATTTCGATGGCCGAAAGCGTGCTGGCAAAGCTGGCAGCATCCAGCGCTGCGGGATTTATGTCGCTGCCGCTCTGGTTGAATATCGGCTTCAGGTCAGAGGCTGAAATCTGGGCTTCCACCTCGGCGGTATCCACCCCGTCAAACGTGGCAAGCACCTGCCCCGAGCGCACGAATTGCCCGATTTCGACCGAGACATCCCCGACGCGAGCTGCAAAGGGCAGCCGCAATTCGGTGCGCTCGATATTCAGCTCGGCGGTGTCCAGCGTGGCGCGATACACCGCGATCTGCTCTTGCTGCACCAGCCGCTGGGTGGGCAGCAAGGCCAGGGAATTTTTCAGGTTTTGCACCTTTTGGCTCTGGGCCAGATAGGCAATCCTTGCGCTATCCACCGAGGATTGCGGCGAGGTGCCGACCTCGGCAAGCTGCACCAGCCGTTGCCATTCCCGCTCTTTCAGGGTCAGGGTTTCCTGCTCGATCGCCAGCCCGGATTGCAGATTGGCCTCTGACACCCCGATTTCGGCCAAGCGGGCCTCGGCGGCGCGGATATTGGCCTGCGCTTGCGCGGCGGTGAGGCGGTAATCCCGATCCGACAGGCGCAGCAAAACCGCGCCTCGGGGCAGGATATCACCTCTTTTCATCCCGGGGTTGAGGTATTCCACCGCCCCGCCCACCTGCGCGATGGCTTGATAGCTGCGCGCAGGGGTAATCAGCCCGAAGCCCGAAGCGATGGCCGAAACAGGCATCCTGCGGGCCTCGATCACCCGCACGGCCACGGGGCGCTCGGCCATGGCCGCCTGCGCGGGGGCGGGCTTGGTGGCGATGGTATAGCCGAGAAAAGCCACCCCCATTGCCACGATCGGCAGGGTCATCAAAATAAGCTTGAATCCGGTTTTCATGTTGATTCTCCGTATTGTTGGAAGCCCGCCAGCAGCAGCTCCAGCAGCCGCTCGCCGTCATTTGCGAGTATATCCAGATCGCGGGAGACGAGGCTGCGCAGCGCGAGGCTCTGGATCAGCCCCAGAATCAGCGTGGCCGCATCCGTGGTGCAGATATTTTTCCGGAACCGCTTCTGTTTTTGCGCAAGCTCCACATGCCGGGCGAGGCTGAGGTGGAATTCCCGCATCGCGGCCTGAATAATGCCTTGAAAGCTGTTTTTTCCGCCTGCATCTGCCCGCATGGTCATGATCTCCGGCAGCGCGGGATATCGCTGCAGGAATTCCAGATGCGCGCCTACCAATTGCCGCAAGCCGCCGGGGGCGGGCAGGCCCCCGTTGTGGCTCGCGGTGATATTCTTGTGAATTTGCTGCGCCAGCCGCGCGGCCACCGCCTGCCAGATATCTTCTTTGCGCTTGAAATGCTTGTAGATCGCGGGCTGGCTAAGGCCGATCTGTCTGGCGATCATGCCGGTAGAAACCGCCGCCGGACCATGCGCATAGGCGAGATCAAGGGCCGCTTGCTCGATTTGCAGCTTTCGGTCTCCTGCGGGGCTGGGCGAGGCATCGGCCGCAGGCGCGGGCTTTGCGGTTTGCGATAAGGTGTTCATAAATGGCTCTGCCGGTAAGGGGGGTGAATCAAGTGTGGGGTGAATCATTGGTTATAGAGCTATAACCTTTTGGAGCGAAGTCAATAGCGCAGGCCAGAAATGATGCAGGGGTGCGACAGTCGGTCTGGCGGCTGTGGATTTCGGCTGGATGAGCGCCTAATCGGGCTCGATCTCGCGCATGTTGGTCAGGGCATAGCGGGAGTGCCTGCACAGATAGGCATCACCCAGCCAGGGGCAAAGTATGAGGGGGCCAGACCGATGAGGGCATAAGGCAGGCCAAAGGCGGGAAGCAGAATGTGGGTTATGCTGCCGGTATGTCTGGTCATTTATGCCTCCGGTAGATGATATCAGCCTGTCGGGGTGAAGGCCGCTCTGGATATTTCGGCTTTCCCATAGCAAATACAGCCCTTCGCATGATCATTCACCAGCCCTGTCGCCTGCATAAAAGCATAGGCCGTGGTCGGGCCGAAAAACTTCCAACCCCGCTTTTTAAGGTCTTTGGCGAGGGCGGTCGCTTCGGGCGGGATGCCGCTTCGGGGCGCAAGAGCCAGCGCAAAACGCCAGAAATAGGTTGCCAGAGAGCCTTCGGATTGCACCATATCCAGCGCGCGCTGCGCGTTGTTGATGGTGGCGGCTATTTTGCCGCGATGCCGCACGATCCCTTTATCCAGCAGCAAGCGCTCGATATCGCCATCGTCAAAGCCGGCAATGACCGCAAAATCAAAGCCGGCAAAAGCGGAGCGAAACCCCTCCCGCTTGCTCAGTATTGTGCGCCAGCTTAGCCCCGATTGGAAACTCTCTAGGCACAGGCATTCAAAAAACCGGATATCATCCGATACCGCAAAGCCCCATTCCTCGTCGTGATAGGCGGTATAATCCGGCGCGCCCATGCTCCAGCCACAGCGGGCCTGGCCATCCTCGCCGATGGCCAGCGCGCTCATAGCCCGAATTGCCGGCGGATGAATTGCAGCGCCAGCTGTAGCCCGTCCCCCGCAATGCCATGGCCGGTGCCTTTGGAAATGTGCGTATAAACCTCGAACCCCGCTTTGGCCAGCCCGTCAGCGGCTTCGGGCAGGGATTGCGGCGGCACCACCTCGTCGGCATCCCCATGCACCAGCAGGATCGGCATTTGGCTTACGGCCTCGATTTCCAGCGCTTCGGGCAGCAATAGCCGCCCCGAAAACCCGACGACACCGGCGACAGGCTCTTCGCGGCGCGGCGCGATATGCAGCGCCATCATCGTGCCTTGAGAAAACCCCACCAGAATCGTGTGTGCCGCATCCACCCCTTCGGCCAGCATGGTTTCATCCAGCCATTCATTCAGCAGCGCGCTGGCAGCGGCCAGCCCCTCATGGGCCTCCGCCTCGCTTGATCCATCGAGCCACGGGATCGGAAACCATTGATAGCCCATCGGATTACCGGTGCAGCGCTGGGGCGCGTTGGGGGAATGGAATACCGTGTCGGGCAAATGCTCGGCCAAAGGGTCTGCCAGCCCGATCAGGTCATTGCCATCTGCGCCATAGCCATGCACAAACACTACCATATATTTAGCATCGCCCGATTCCGGAGCGCGGCGCGGGCCGTTTAGTTCTGCCATTCAGTTTATTCCTTCTCGATCCTTGATCACATGATAATAGGCCCAAAGCAGGCGCGCCGCAACGGATCTCCACGGGGCCCACGCCTTTGCCATTTCGCGCAGGGCTTTATCGCCGGGGCGGGCATCCAGCCCGAAAAGCATGCGCGCGGATTCCTGTAGCGCCAGATCGCCGGCAGCAAAAACATCGGCGCGCCCGAGGCTGAACATGGCGTATATCTCGGCGGTCCAGATGCCGATGCCCTTGACGGCGGTCAATTCAAGCACCACCGTTTCGGCGCGCTGGCAACGCAAGGCTGGAAAATCAATGCCCCGTTCGGCCAGCGCCTTGGCATAGCGCGCCTTTTGCCGCGAAAGCCCGAGCGCGCGCAGGTCTTCTTCGCTTAAGCGCATGATGGCATCGGTCGTGATCGCGCCGGCCGCTTCCAGCCTGGCCCATACCCCTCGCGCAGCGGCCACGGATATCTGCTGGGAAACAATCGCGGATAGCAGCGCCTCGAACCCGTCTTTGCGCAGCCTTGTGGGCAGGGCACCTGTCAGGCTCAGCGCATGGGCAAAGCGCGGCTCCTGCTCTGCCAGCCATGCGGCCCCTTTGGCCACATCGGCCTCGTTCCTGATAATTTTTTCGTCCACCGCACTCTCCATAATACCCTCAGCATGACAGATAACAGGCAAAATTCAATGGACAAACACACGCCAGAGCCCGGCAAATATGAAGCGGCACCGCCCCTAAATCCGCCAATAAACACTTACACATGTGGCATCGGCAGATATCGGCAGTATAGCACAAATTTTCAGGCGCAGCGCGGGCACAGGATCTTGCAGATACAAGGCGCGACGCGCTGCATTGGTCCGGTTTGCCGCAGGCTGTATTTTGCCTCTGGCCATTCACCATACACAGGCATACAAATCCGGCCATGACACATGTGATAGATGACAGGTTGGCCAAGCGGAACCTCGCGGTTCTGATTGCGGCGCAGGCGGTGCTGGGCGCGCAAATGGCGATCAGCTTTATCCTTGGCGGCCTTGCCGGGCAATATCTATCTCCCAACCCCTGCCTGGCCACATTGCCGATTTCGCTGATTATTCTGGGCTCGATGCTCAGCGCGCCGGTGATGGCCTCGGTTATGCAGAAATATGGCCGCCGCGCCGGATTTATGATGGGCGTTGTCGCTGGCGCATTAAGCGCGGCTATTCAGGTTTATGCGCTTTATATCCAGTCATTCCAGCTTTTTCTGGTAGGCGGTTTTTTGACCGGAATCTATATGTCGGCACAAGGGTTTTATCGCTTTGCCGCTACCGATACCGCCTCGCCCGAGTTCACGCCCAAGGCGATTTCATGGGTAATGGCGGGGGGGCTTTTGGCGGCTATAATAGGCCCGCAGCTGGTAAAGCTCACGCAAGACGCCTTGGCTCCCGTGCCGTTTGCCGGCGCCTACCTGACGGTTATCGCGCTTAATATCTTTGGTATTTTCCTGTTTATGACGCTCAAAATCCCTAAACCCAAAGCCGCCATCGAGGGGCAATCCTCTGGTCGCAGCATCGTCCAGCTTTTGCGCACGCCTAAAATAGCGGTGGCCATCATTAGCGCCATGGTTTCCTATTCGCTGATGAATTTGGTCATGACCTCGACACCGCTGGCCGTGGTGGGCTGTGGTTTTGAAACCAACCAGGCCGCAGATATCGTTTCGGCCCATGTGCTTGCCATGTATGTGCCCTCGTTTTTCACCGGCTATTTCATCACATGGTTCGGGGTGCGAAAGGTGATCGCGGCCGGGCTGATCATATTGGCCGGCGCTGGAATAACTGCGCTGAACGGCGTCGAGCTGGGCAATTTTTATGGCGCTTTGATCCTGCTCGGCATCGGCTGGAATTTCGGCTTTATCGGCGCTACCACCATGCTGGCCGAATCCCACGCTCCGGAGGAGCGCGGACGGGTGCAGGGGCTGAATGATTTTCTGGTTTTTGGTATGGTTACCCTGGCTTCGCTTAGCTCGGGGGCCTTGATGAATTGCTCGGGCGGCACCCCGCAAGAAGGCTGGCAAGCGGTAAACCTTGCGATGCTGCCCTTGCTGGCTCTGGCGGGCGCTGCGCTCCTGTGGTTTGCGCTTAGCGGAAAAGACCGTGAAACGGCCTAGCTCAAGCAGGCCGTTAGCCTCACCAGCGCCCCGACCATAACCGGAGCTGAAAGGAGAGCCGTCGCCATGCAGGGGATTCTTCCAGCATGCCATTGGCAATGCTTTCGGGGCGTTTTTGCGCTTCTTTCAAAGCGGCATCTGCCCGCCAGCCCGCGCGCAGGGCGGGGATAAGGCGTTTGGGAATGGCGGCTCTTTGCTGGCGCGCCAGGGCGAGGCGGCGCCGGGCTGCAAACACAACTTTTTCCACCTCCAGCGGCAGCGGCGAAAAGCCTCGCGCGGCAAGCGCCGGAGCCGCGCGCAATAGATTGGCCACCCCCGCCCCATAGGCAAAATCGCGCAAAATCGGCAGGGCCGCTTCCGGCGCGCCCAGCGCTCGCCCCGCCAGCTCCATTACGCTACCCGAAGTCGCCTCGATATAGGCGTCAAACGCGGCCATGCTTTCAGGCGGGTCGGCGTAAATATCCAGCTGGCGGGCCTCGATCAGGGCGATAAACAGCGGCTGCGGCAGATTGTGATCAAAAATAACCTCCCTCAGCGCGGGCAGGATTTCGTGGCTGTTCACCCGCTCGCCGCGATAGATTTTATCAATCTCGTCGGCCCACCATTGCAGGCGGATCTGCGCAACCAGCGGCTCGGGGCTGGCCCATGGTGCGCGGGCGATTTCAAGGTTAAGCGCATAAATCGCCATCAGCGCGCCGCGATCCTCTGGCGGTGCGGCCATCGCGGACAGATGCCGGTCAGGGTCGCCAACCTTGACCAGCAAGGCGCAGGCGTCATAGCTCATATTGGTTCCGCCAGATATAAAACATAATCGAATTCGCCGTGATGCGCGGCATAGATCGCCATCTCGGCCTCGGTCTCTGCGATCACGCCATCCATCGCAGGGCTTTTGCCGCGCAGCCTGTCGATATTGGCCTGTAGCCCGTCATAATATGGCTGCCAGCCGGCTTGGCCCAGCGGCTCGGCAGAAATTACCCTGAAGCCCGCGGCTTCTATGCGGCGATGAAGGCCGTTTTGGCTGTCCATATGCGGATAGGCTTCGGCCCAGAAGGTGCTGGCTTGCGCGCTAGCTTCGCCGCGCCAAACCACCTCGGAAAACGCGACCTTGCCCTTGGGGCGCAGATGCAAGCGCCACGCTTCAAGCGCGGTTTCCACCCCGAAGAAATAAACCGCCCCCGCGCACCAGATCAGATCAAAATCGCCTTGTGGCCAGAGCATATCGCCAACCAGAAATTCCGCCTTCAGCCCGCGCGCTTTGGCCGCCGCAATAAAGGCCGGCTGCTTGTCTATGCCCAGAATTTCCAGCCCGGGCAGGGCGCGCAGCAGGGTTTCGCTATCGGCCCCCGAACCACAGGCCGCATCCAGCACCCGGCCCAAGGGCGGGATATCGGCGATCTCCAACACATTGAGCAAGCTGTCTACGCTGCCCGGCCCCTCGCGCG
>JALSHK010000438.1 GCA_026982275.1 Paracoccaceae bacterium
TTTCCGGCATGTCGGTGGTGGGCTCGCGCAGCACCAGCCTTGGCTTGGGCGGCTTTTCCAAAGTCGTTTCAAAATCGGACAGGCCAAGCCCCCGCTCCGGATCATCGGGTAATTCTGCCTCGGAATAGGCAATGGAAAAGGAGCTGGAATTCGAAAATATACGCAACAGATCAGACAGGATTTTCGAACAATCCAGCGCATGCCCCGGATTGTTCAAAACACTGTGATCGGCAATCACCTCGCCGCTGACCTTGCAAACAAGGCCGAAAAGGCGTTTTTCGCCAGCCAGAACCTCGATAACGCTGGTGCCGCCAGAAAGCACAATCCGCCGGGGCAGCACCGTCTGATCCACGAGATTCAGCAAAAACCTCGCTTTTTCTTCCGCCGAGAGCGGCCGCGACACAATCCCCGGCGCCTCCTGCACTTTAGCTTGCTTCCCCAAACGCCCGAGCAGCATTTCTTTCAGCCCCATCCTGTATCTCCCTTGAAGGCCCGACAACAAGGGGAATCCGAAGCCGGACCCCCCTTGCAAAATTCAACAGCCGGAATGGCCGGTCAACAAGCGCGGCTAGACCGCGTCTGTCACCCCGTCCAGCGCCATGCGGGATTTGGCCAGAACCATGCCGATATTTGCGCTTTTGCGGGTAACAAAGGTAAGCACATGATCCGGATAGGTTTTGGTGCGCATGAAGCAGTGAATCAGATTGTCGCTGAATACCAGAAATTCCTGAAAATAGTGATGGTCGCTATCCTCATTGCCGCGGGATTTCTTGAATGATTCCTCTACCTGAAGCACGGTTGGTCCCTGAAACATATCGGTGGTGGCCGCCGCTACCATATCCAGCACTTCCTGAGGATGGGAATCCAGCGTTTTTACCGCCAGTAGCATCCCTGACGACATATCGACATAGGCCGCGGCCACACATTCAGGGACAGTTTTCATAGCATCCGATAGAGCTTTATCTAGTGACATATTTGGTATCCTTTCTGGATATTTTGGTTCTTCGGTTTCTTTTGGTTGGCATGGTTTCGTTTCGGCGATAGGTGCTGTCGGATGTCTCTAACCACCTTGTATGGCCAAAGCTGAAAGACGGAACGTTGAGGCTTCGTTATCCCTGAATAATGCTTTTGACTGCATTTCTCGTAAAAGCTGCACTGCAAGATCGACCGCCAGCATAGAACAATCCTTCCGGCCGGTTTCTGAAATCACGTTTCCGAGATAGGCCGCCGCCTGCTTAAACGCCAAAGCCTGCCCGCTATTCCCCCCCTGCGCGCCCATAGGTAGCAGCACTTCGGAAAACCCCTGCATTCGATCCCACAGATATTGGGCGGCTTCCAGATCTTGCAGATCGCGCTGCGCCTGAAGCCAGATAGTGAAATCTGCCAATTCTTCAGCCCATGCGCTGGCCAGATTTTCGTGTGAAATATAGGTTTCCGGCTCCGCTACTCGCGCCGGGGCGTCCTGTGCCGCCCTGCCATAAAGCGGGGATTTTTTGAACTCGCGCTGCACATTATCAAAAAGCGCCTCGCCGCCGCTTTGCTGCCAAAGCGCGGGCTCCTTGGCAGCCGATACCGATTTCCGGCTACTGTCCAGCATCAAAATCGAGCCAAAATAACGCGTGGCTTCTCGCAAAAGCCGCGCCCTCACCTTGGCAAGGTCCTCGGTATTGTGCAGATAATCCGAGCGGGTAACCGCGAGAATAGCCGTTTTGCGCAGCCTTGCCGGCAGCGCTTCCACAATCGTTATTTCCGAAAGGCACCATGCGCGCTGCCCCATGGTAGCCCAGATCAGAAGATCCGCATTGGCAAGCACGGCGCGCCCTTCAGCCGAAAGGGTTCCGCCCTGATCAACCGAAACTTCCGAAATGCGCGCCCCGTTGAACTTTTCCAGCGGCACGGCGATATCGATAGACCCTATCGATACCTCCGCTGCGCCGTGAAATAAATCGTCTTTTCCCAGCGGCTCGCCGGATTTGGCGCCGCGAATATCGTAATGCTCGGCCGTGGCCGGAATAATGCGGGCCGGCGGCAAAGCCGATACCTGGACCTTTGCCGGCAATACCTCCTTTTGCAGCAGCAGATTAATGATCGAGGATTTGCCGGAGTTGAACTCTCCGGCCACCACGATATCAAAATAACCGGCATCCTCCATTGCCCCGGCAGGTTCGTTTCGATTGGGCATAATCATTGGCTGCCCACCCTGGATTTCGCAGCAGATGCTGGCCGGTTTGGCCGGGCCAAAACCAGATTTTCCAGCTCGGCACTAAAATCGGCCAGCTGTTTGATGCGCTTATGTCGCGCCTTAGCCCGCTTCGCGCGGTTGGCGTTGATCCGGCTTATGGTATCCTTGTTCACCCCTTGATCCAGCGCCTCGATTTCCGACTTCAGAACACCGACCTCCTCAACCAGCAATTGCCGGGCGGCCTGCTTGATATTGGAAATTCTAGAAAGGGCCTCGAAGGTCCGCTCTGCAATGGCATCCTCCGCCACTTTACTGCAAATATTGACCGCAGGTAGCATTTCTTGCCGGATAACCTGTTGGATCCGGGCAATTGCCTCTTCTTTGGTCATCTCGGTTTTTTTCCAGAACTTCCAGCCTCGCTCGTTGACCAGCTCAATATCGACAAGGGTTGTAGATGGCTTGAAGCCGGGAAAAATATCGTCATGCGGCAGATTTTCCAGCAGCTTTGAAATATCGATATTGCCCAGCACAGATCCGATTTTCCGGTCGGTATTTTTTCCGAATCTGTCAATCAACAGGTCCATTTCCTCGCGGCCCTTGTGAAAGCTCAACACCGTTTGTTTTTCAATCTTCTGTCCGAGATCCGCGGTATCGAGCGACCACTTATTCCCTGCGGCTCCCGAGGAAAACGCCGTGCCCAGATCGGCGGCTTGCCCGTCAATAAAACTGGAAAGCGTGGCTTCGATCGTGTGCATGATCGATTGCGAAACGACCTGGCCGTTTTCCAGCAGCTTGCTGCGGGTCTCGCCCTCGTCATTGTCAAATTCGTCCGCCAGATCGGCCAGAGCGTTTACTCTGGCAATCAGCCGGTTTTTTTCCGCTTCCAGAATGGCCGGAATATCGCCAACATCCAGCAGCATCACCTCGTCACCCTCCAACCGCTCGGAAAGCAGCTTTTCATGCATGGCAACGGTGGCGGAAATCTCGGCGGTGATCTCGGAAATTGCCGCCCGAACCGGGCCTTGGGCTATTTTTTCAGACAAAACCTGCCCAAGATGCGCCACGCCGGAAGCCAGCCATAACCGCTCACGGGCGGGAATACTCTCTGCCACTCCGGTTTTGGCGCAATAGGCCGCAAATCCGGCAGTATTTATGGCATTTTCAACCTCGTCATCGCTGCCATGCTGGGCAATATAGCCCCAATGGGCGCTCCCCGCGAGCAGGGTATAGGGCGCGCCATCAAGATCGGCATCCAGCTTTTGCCGCAAGCTGTGCAGCAGCTCCGGCACATCGGCTTCGGGCGCTTCAAGCTCGTCAATCCGGTTGACAAAAACAACCAAAGCCTTGCCCTTATGGCGCGAAAGCATTTTGATCAGGGCCATATCCGCCGCGCCCAGCGCCTGATGCACCGATAAAGCAACGGTAAAAATACCGGAATCTCGAAAGCTGCTGGTGGTGATCTCGTCGCGCACCAGAAACGGATCATTTATGCCCGGCGTATCCGATAGCGTCACCGGAATGGCAAAAGGCCCGGCGTCCAGAAAAACCTCGGCCGATTTGGTAATGCCCGAAAAACGGCCGGCATTCACCGTCTCGTCCATATCGCCGTCTTTATCAGGGTGGCCAGCGCTCACATAGCGCTCGAGAATTTCCGGTGTGATATTGTTGAAGCGGTGATGCTTGCCCAGCAAATGGCGATAAAGCGAACCGAGCCGCTTTTCGGCCTTGGCTTTCATCTCCTCGATCTGGGCCTGCAAAACCGAAACATCAAAGCCGGGCAGAAGATCTTCGGCCATGGCGCGGGTTTCCTTGTCGCCCTCCAGCACCTTTTGCCATTCATCCGCGCTGAAAAACTGGAATTCGCCGCCGCTATGGGGCTTGTCCGCATGGCCAAAATGCAGATTGGTAATTACCGCCGTCCACGGGTTTACCTCGGTGGGCAGCAGATCCCGAATACCCGAAAGCACATTGATCAGCGTGCTTTTCCCCGCCTTCACCTGCCCGACCACAGAAATGCGCACATGACACCGGTTCAGCGCGCTCGACGCCGCACCCATCAAGGCTTCGACCTCCGGAAACTCCGACTGCCTCTGAGAATTTACAAGCTTAACCATCGCATCAATACTTATGCGAGACTCATTACCAATCGTTGAAACCAGATCCATCTGAACAGTCCACACTTCTATGGCGACCCCGTTAGAGAATCGCTTTACAATCAGTCTGTCTAACTATGGTTATAAATGTGACAGAAATATGTTTTTTGCATCCATTTTCTTCAGGACCGCTAACAAAATCCGATACCCAATAGCCAAGGTTCCCCCTACAAGTAGGTTGAAATCATTCATATTTTAGTTTTTAATACCTCAACGGAATTTCAGATTTGCACGGCAGGCTCGGGCGGGATTGCGAGATTTCAAGCACGGCATTTTTTTCTTACCCGACCCCAAGGCCACTCCGATGAAAACCGACCGATCGATCAAATTTGAAGGAAAGAAATATCACCTATCGGACGGGCAGACCGCGCTTGACGCGATGCTGCGCGGCGGTGCCGATCTGTTTTTCTCCTGCCGTAAGGGCACCTGCCGTTCCTGTATGCTCGAAGTTGTAAGCGGCGATCCGGGGCCTGCGGCTATCGCCCGCCTGCCGGAAGAGTTGCAAGCGCTCGGATTTTTCCTGCCTTGCGTGACCGATTCTCCGGCTTCGGTAGTCGCGCAGCGGCCCGACCTGTCCAAATGGATCATTCCCGCTGAAATCGCCGAAAAATCCCGCCTCACAGAAACGGTTTACAAAATCCTGATCGAAACGGAGCGGCAGATCGATTGGCGAGCGGGGCAGTATATTTCGATCCGCAATCCGCAAGGAGAGGCCCGGAGCTATTCGATTGCCAGCCTGCCCGAAGATTATTTTTTGGAAATCCATATCCGGCATTATCCTGACGGCAAGCTCAGCGACTGGCTGATAAACGGGGTGGAAACCGGCGCAAGGATCGAGCTGAACGGGCCGTTCGGGGAATGCTTCTATACCAGCGACCTTGGAGATCTATCGCTGGTTCTGGCCGCGACGGGCAGCGGCGGCGGCACCATGCTCGGCCTGGCGCGCGAGGCGTTGAAGGCTGGCCATAAGCCGTCTATTACCCTCTATCATGGTGGCAGCAAAACAGAGGATCTATATCTGCGCGAGGCCCTGGGCGCGCTGGAAGCGGCCTATAGCAACTTCAGCGCGCATTCTATTGCCTCGCATGCAGGCGAAAAAATGCGCTTGCCCGAAAAGATTTTGCCTTGCCACCCTGATCTTTCGGAGGCGGCGCTGTTTCTGTGCGGGCATCCGGATATGGTTGAGGCCATGCGCATCGGCGGGCTGAAAAACGGGGTTTCGCTAGAGCGGATATTTGCGGACCCCTTTGAGCCGCCGGCGGATTATGCGCCGCAGGATAACAAAAAATTCGAAGGCTTCGCGCCTCGGCAGGATATGTGGAAAGCTCTGGAGAACGGACGCTTGCTCACCACAATCCTGACGGATTTCTATAATCGCGCCTTTGAGGATGCCCGTCTGGCACCGTTTTTTCATAAGGTCACCAAGCAGCGCCTGATCGAAAAACAATATGCCTTTACCCGCGACCTGCTCACCGGCACGCGGGATTATTTTGGCGAGCTGCCGTTTAATTCCCACCACTGGATGATTATCTCCGATGAGCTGTTTGATCATCGGGAGCGGTTGTTTTTTTCGGTAGTCCGGCGCTATGATCTGCCCGAGGCCTATATTCGGGAATGGGCCGGGCTGAACGAGATGTTTCGGCGTGAAATCGTAAAAGGTTCGGCCCGTGGGCAGATAATCGACGGGGTCGAGCATATAAAAGAAGGCCGCTTGATGGAGGAAATCATTGTGGATACGCTTTGTGACGGCTGCGGCGGGGAAATTCGCACCGGCGAGACCGCCCTGCTGCTCGAGCGCACCGGTGAGCTTTTTTGCAGCAGGTGCCAGACATAATGAATCTTCCCTCCGGCAGCCATGTTGTCTTTCGCCCGCCATCCGGCGCAAAATCCGCCTATTTCGGCCCCAATAATTTTTGCTGGCTAATTCCGGGCCTGCTCGGCGGCACCCCGCGCCCGGGTATTTTCAAGCCTCCCCATCGGGATCTGGCAGCGCTTCAGCGAGTGAATACACGGCTTTTGGTAACCCTCACCGAGGAATACCAGCCCGATGAGGCACAAAACACCGCCCATGACATAGACACCCTTTATGTGCCAATCCCCGATCTGGCCCCACCCACGCCCGAGCAGGCAAAGGCGATCTGCCGAACGGTGTCGGAATATGTGGAGCGGGGGGAGGCGGTGGTTTTTCATTGTCATGCCGGAAAGGGCCGCACCGGCACCCTGCTGGCCGCCATGCTGATCTGGGCGGGGAAATCGGCCGAAGAAGCGATTGTCGAAACCCGAAAACGAAATCCGCAATGGATCGAATCCGACAGCCAGATAGAATTCCTGAAAGCCTTTCCTGCGATGATCTGACGCCTGCGCCCCCGGGCGCGCCTTTTCCCTTCCCATTTGCGAAAAAAACCCCTATATCCGGCCCTGTAGCCCAAGGGATTCTCTTGCGCTATCCTTTTTCTGTTTGACCTTGCTAGACGACATCTTGGCAACGGCCCGCCATTAAAAGGCATATAAACCTTAAAAACAAAGGATATCCGATGTCGATCACACCAGAGCTTAAAGCCAAGCTTATCAAAGAATATGCCACCAAAGAGGGTGACACCGGCTCGCCGGACGTGCAAATCGCGATCCTCACCAGCCGTATCTCGACCTTGACCGAGCATTTCAAATCCCACAAAAAAGACAATCACTCTCGCCGTGGGTTGCTGAAAATGGTGGCCCAGCGCCGCAAATTGCTCGATTATGTAAAAGGCAAAGACGAAGCCCGCTATCAGGACCTGATCAAGCGCCTCGGCATTCGCCGCTAGATATTCGCTCAAACGCGCCTTTCGGGGCGCGTTTTTGCATGTAAGGGCTTTGGTGGGGCCTGAAATTTACCACCGGATGTTGTCCGCTATGCCCGTGGCCCCACGCATGGCGATTGGATGAAATTGAAACCGGGGTCAGCGGGATTGCCAGGGGGCAAGGCCCGCAGATAAAGGAAAAACATGTTTAATGTTGTAAAAAAATCCATCGAGTGGGGGCATGATACGCTTACCCTCGAAACCGGAAAAGTTGCGCGCCAGGCCGATGCGGCTGTGATCGCCACCTATGGCGAAACCTCCGTTCTGGCCGCCGTTGTGTTTGAAAAGAAGCCTAAAGCGGGCTTTGATTTCTTTCCTCTTACGGTTCACTACCAAGAAAAATATTACGCAGCGGGCAAAATCCCCGGCGGGTTCTTCAAGCGCGAAGCCCGGCCTTCTGAAAAAGAAACCCTGACCAGCCGCTTGATCGACCGTCCGATCCGCCCGCTTTTTGTGCCCGGTTTCAAAAACGAGACCCAGGTTATTTGCACCGTTCTGAGCCATGATCTGGAAAACGATCCTGATGTGGTGGCCATGATCGCCGCATCGGCCGCGCTCACGCTTTCCGGCGCGCCTTTCCGTGGCCCGATCGGCTGTGCCCGCGTTGGCTTCACCGATGGTTCATATGTGCTGAACCCTTCGGTTGATGATATGCAAGACCTGCGCAACAACCCCGAACAACGGCTTGATCTGATCGTAGCCGGCACCAAAGACGCCGTGATGATGGTTGAATCCGAAGTATACGAGCTGTCCGAGGCCGAAGTGCTGGGCGCCGTTGAATTCGGCCATGCCCAGATGCAGCCGGTGATCGACATGATCGTGGATCTGGCAGGCGAGGCGGCAAATGAGCCGTTTGACTTCCAGGCCCCTGATTATTCAGATCTTTACGCCAAGGTGAAAGCCGCTGGCGAAGAGGCCATGCGCGCCGCTTTTGGCAATACCGACAAGCAAGAGCGCACCACGGCCATCAAGGCCGCACGCGAGAGCATCAAGGAAACCCTCACCGAGGAAGAGCTTGAAGATAGCAACCTCGATAGCGCCTTTAAAAAGCTCGAAAGCGAAGTGGTTCGCGGCGATATCATCAAAACCGGCAAGCGCATTGATGGTCGTGATCTTTCCACCGTGCGCCCGATTGTATCGGAAGTTGGCTTTTTGCCCCGCACCCACGGCTCGGCGCTGTTTACGCGCGGCGAGACCCAAGGTCTGGTTGTAACCACGCTTGGCACGGGCGATGACGAGCAAATCATCGACGCGCTGCATGGCTCAAGCCGTTCCAATTTCATGCTGCACTATAACTTCCCTCCATATTCTGTGGGTGAAGCTGGCCGGATGTTTGGCCCGGGCCGCCGCGAGATCGGCCATGGCAAGCTGGCATGGCGCGCTTTGCAGGCGGTATTGCCACCAGCCACGGACTTCCCTTATACCGTGCGCGTCGTGTCCGAGATCACCGAGTCCAACGGCTCTTCCTCTATGGCTTCCGTTTGTGGCGGTTCGCTTGCGATGATGGATGCGGGTGTACCGCTGAAAAACGCGGTTGCCGGTGTGGCCATGGGCCTGATCCTGCAAGATAATGGCGAATATGCGGTGCTGACCGATATTTTAGGTGACGAAGACCACCTCGGCGATATGGATTTCAAGGTCGCCGGCACCGAAAACGGCATCACCACCATGCAGATGGATATCAAGGTCACCGGCATTACCGCCGATATCATGAAAGTGGCTTTGGCACAGGCAAAAGAAGGCCGGATGCACATTCTGGGTGAAATGTCCAAAGCGCTGACCGGCGCCAGCGACTTCTCTGTGCATGCGCCGCGCATTGAAACCATGCAGGTGCCTGCGGATAAAATCCGCGAGGTGATCGGCTCGGGCGGCAAGGTTATTCGCGAGATCGTTGAGGTTTCCGGCGCCAAGGTTGATATCAACGATGATGGCATCATCAAGATCGCTTCGCCAAATGGCGAGAGCATCGAGAAAGCCATGGCGATGATCAACGAGATAGTGGCTGTGCCCGAGGCTGGCAAGATCTACATTGGCAAAGTTGTGAAACTGATGGATTTCGGTGCCTTCGTGAACTTCTTTGGCAAGCGCGACGGCCTTGTGCATGTGAGCCAGCTCGCCAATGAGCGGGTAAACCACCCGAAAGACGTGCTGACCGAAGGCCAGGAAGTCAAGGTCAAGCTCATGGGCTTTGACGACCGTGGCAAGGTGCGCCTGAGCATGAAAGTGGTTGATCAGGAAACTGGCGAAGAGATCAAGCAAGAGGGCTAAGCTGCCGGATTGCTGAAATGGGGAATCCCCTGCCGGAGGGCGGGGGATTTTTTTATATTTTATGACCTTACAAAACGCATGGCCGATTGACCCAATATTAAGATTCAGCTTTTCGGAGCAAAAAGTTCTACAACCCCGGCAAATACAAATATTGCAAAATAACTCACAACCACCCAGAGGATGGCATTCGACCACTTGGATTTCAATTCGGGGAACAGATTTCCGGAAAGGAATCTCATAAAATTGGCTTGCACACTATTCGGGTTACCAATGCCAAGCCCGGGGCTTGAAACACGAAACAGCTGAATAATGACAATCGCCTATATTGATCAACTCAATAAAATAAGCCAATCTCCGCCCGCCTCGCATTTCTTTGTTTTGTGTTAGCAAACGATAGGCTACACTTTACAAATCCTATATCAAAGCAGGCATTCCATGACCAACTATCTCCATAAAGGCGACCTTCCGGATGATCTTGACCTTGGCGATGTGATCGCGATTGATAGTGAAACCATGGGGCTGCATCCGCACCGTGATCGGCTCTGCCTTGTGCAGCTTTCGGCAGGGGATGGCGATGCGCATATGGTGCAAATCAGCCAAGAGCAGACCGAAGCGCCGAACCTTGTGAAGCTGCTGACGGACCCTTCAAAGCTTAAGCTTTTCCACTTTGGCCGCTTTGATATCGCCGTCATGCTGCACCGTTTTGGCGCGGTCACGGCTCCGGTTTACTGCACCAAAATCGCCTCGAAACTTGTGCGCACCTATACAGACCGCCACGGGCTTAAAAACCTTTTGCAGGAGCTGCTCAAGGTCGATATTTCCAAATATCAGCAAAGCAGTGATTGGGGCGCGCCGGAGCTGACAGAGGCGCAGCTTGCCTATGCGGCTTCAGATGTGCTTTATCTTCACAGGCTTATGGACGAGCTGAACACCCGCCTCGCCCGCGAAGGCCGCA
>JALSHK010000439.1 GCA_026982275.1 Paracoccaceae bacterium
GCTGGAAGCCCACCGCGGCATGGAAAGCATCACGCTGGATCGCGGCGCGGCGCATCTGAAAGACGAGCTGATGCCGAAATATGCCGAGCTGATCTATAACGGTTTCTGGTATTCCCCCGAGCGCGACATGCTGCAAGCCCTGATCGACGAAAGCCAGAAACACGTCACCGGCACGGTGCGGCTCAAGCTCTATAAGGGCCTCGCGCAAACCGTTGGCCGCTGGTCGGATCATTCGCTTTATTCCGAAGAGCATGTGACCTTCGAGGATGATGCGGGCGCCTATGACCAGAAAGACGCGGCGGGCTTTATCCAGATCAACGCGCTTCGCCTGAAGCTGCTGGCCGCCCGCGACAAACGGATGGAATAGGGCCAAAGCCCCGTCAGCCGGGCTTTGGCTGCGCAGATATTTTCAATCCTGACTATGACCTTGGTCAGAGATTTCTCTGGCCAATGGTTATATTAGCCGTGGGATATTAGCTATATCCGGCCTGTGGTTTCCGTAATGCCAGAGTGGTGTTCTGGTTTCAACCGCAGGTAAATTGTGCTTTGTTCCGCCTATGATGCGATTCGAAAAATTGACCACCGCCCACTGGCCGGATATATGGGCGATCCTGCAGCCAATATTTCGGGCAGGAGAAACCTATCCGCAAGCGACGGATATCTCCGAAGCCGAGGCGCGGAGCTATTGGATGAATCCGCCATTACAGAGCTATGTGGCGGTGAAAGATGGTGCTGTGCTGGGGGTGTTTTATCTCAAGCCCAACCAGCCCGCGCTCGGGGCGCATGTGTGCAATGCGGGCTATGCGGTATCGCCAAAGGCGCGCGGGCAGGGCGTGGGTGGCTTGATGTGCGCGTGGTCTCAAAAAGAGGCGCGGCGGCTGGGCTATCTGGCGATGCAGTATAATCTGGTTGTCAGCACCAACGAGGTCGCCGTAGCCCTGTGGCAACGGCACGGGTTCGAGATTGTCGGGCGGCTCACAAAGGCATTCAGGCACAAACGGCTGGGGCTGGTGGATGCGTTTGTGATGTATAAGGAATTATAGGGCGGGTTTTTACCCCACCCTGCGGTTATCCTCGCACAAACCCTACGATGTCATAGGTTTTATCAAGGATCGGCTGAGCAATTGCATTGGCCTTATCCGCACCTTTGGCCAAAATCAGGTCGATCTCGGCGGGGTCCTGCATCAGCCGCGCCATTTCCAGCGAGATCGGCTCCAGCCTGGCCACGGCCAGATCCGCCAATGCCGGCTTGAAGCGGCCCCATTGCGCGCCGCCAAATTCCCTGATCACCGCCTCGGGGGAGCTATCCGAGAGCGCCGCATAGATCTCCACAAGGTTTTTCGCCTCCGGCCGCCCCTTCAGCCCTTCCACGCTTTCGGGCAGCGGCGCCGCATCCGATTTCGCCTTCTTGAATTTCTTGGCAATCAGCGCCGCATCATCGGTCATATTGATACGCTCCATATCCGAAACACCGGATTTGGACATCTTTTTAGAGCCATCGCGCAGGTTCATCACCCTTGTGGCAGGGCCGTCTATGATCGGCTCGGGCTGCGGGAAGAAATCCACCTTGTAGTCGTGGTTGAATTTGGCGGCGATATCGCGTGTCAGCTCCACATGCTGCTTTTGGTCCTCGCCCACCGGCACATGGGTGGCATGGTAAATCAGGATATCCGCCGCCATCAGGCTGGGATAGGCATATAGCCCGAGCGAGACCTTCTCGGCGTTTTTACCGGCTTTATCCTTGAATTGTGTCATCCGGTTCATCCAGCCCACGCGGGCCACGCAATTGAATATCCAGCCCAGCTCGGCATGGGCGGAAACCTGCGACTGGTTAAACAGGATCGACTGATCCGGATCGATCCCCGAGGCGATATAGGCCGCCACCAGCTCCCGCGTGGCGTGGCGCAGATCGGCCGGATCTTGCCAAACGGTGATGGCGTGAAGATCAACCACGCAATAAATTGACATAGTATCCGGCGATTGCATCTCGACAAATCTCTTGATAGCGCCCAGATAGTTTCCCATCGTCAGGCCGCCACTGGGCTTGATGCCGGAAAAGACTCGACGTGTGTGGACCGCGTCAGCCATGGTATAGATCCCTTTCATTGGGGTGAATATGGCGGTTTATCGCGCGCGGACATCGCGCCGTCAACAAAAAGCCGCGCGCGGACATCGCGCCGTCAACAGGAAGGGCGAATATGCAGGACCAGAATTTTCAGCCATTGCCGTGGTCGATCAAATATATCGCCGGCATTCTGGTGGCGGTGGAGCTGCTGCTTCAGGCCAGCGATATCGGCTTGCTGCCCAATGATTCGCTGCGCGGGGGTGCGTTTGTCTATGGTGCCCTGTGGCCGGGGCTGGTCTGGCAGGGCTGGCAGCCTACCTATCCCGGGCAAAGCCTTGGCATGCTGTTGAGCTATTCTTTCCTGCATGCAGGGCTTTTGCATATGGCAATGAACACGGTGGTGATCCTTGGTATCGGCAAGCGGCTGGGCGCCGTGCTGACCGATAAGCAGCTTCTGGCGACATTTGCGCTTACCGCCATCGCGGGTGGCGTGGCCTTTTTGCTGCTCAGCCGGGGCGATACGCCGGTGGTGGGGGCATCGGGTGCGGTATTCGGCTTTTTCGGGGTATGGAAATATTTTGAATATACCGCGCGCAAGCGCATGGGGATCAGCCTTGCGCCGGTGTGGAAATTCATCGGCGCGCTTGTGGTGCTGAATCTGGCGCTGTTTTTTATGGCGGGCGGGTTATTGGCATGGCAGGCGCATCTGGGGGGCTTTGTGGCCGGCTGGGCTTTGGGCGCGGTTTTTGCCCGCCAAGCTGGACAATCCAGCCCCGGATCGCCTAGATAGCCCGATGGAAACCCCTGAAAATACCAAGCCAAAGCTGTTTAATCCGGTCTCCAGGGTTGTGGTTGTGCTGGTGCTGGCGATGCTGCTGGTCGAGCTGGCACTGCAAGCCGGAGAGCGCGGGCTGATCGGCGGCCCGGCGGCCATGGCGTGGCGGCTGGAACTGGTGCGCAATTTTGGCTTTCACAAAGCGGTGTTTGATCACATTTTGCAAGGCGGGCAGATAGAGCCAAAGGTGATCTGGCCCTTTGTCAGCTATATCTTTGTGCCCACAAGCTTTCCCAATATGCTGATTCCGGCGGCGCTGATCCTTGGCATGGGCAAGATGATCTCGGATCGGTTTTCCGGCGCTGCGGTGGCGGTGCTGGCGCTGGCTTGCGCGCTCGCGGGGGCGTTGGTGTTCGGGCTGTTTTCCACCCCGGGGCGCTTTCCGCTTACGGGGGCCTATCCGGTTTTTTATGGCTTTATCGGCACTTTCACATGGATCCGGATTTATGATCTGCGCAAAGAAGGAAAAAACATCCTGCCCGCCTTCAGCGCGATAGGTATGTTTTTGGTGTTTCGCGGGGTTTTTGCGCTGATCTATGGATTGGATAATGGCTGGACAGCGGATCTCGCGGGGGTGATTGTCGGGTTTTTGCTGGCCTATATTCTGGCCCCCGATGGCAAAGACCGGATCAGAGGCTGGATCCAGACGATTCGCAGCCGCTAGCGCCGCAGCATAGCGCGAAGCTCCGATAGCCTGAAAGCCCCTGTCAGCATCGCCGCGCCCGCATAGCTGGCCATGCCGATCCCTACCAGCAAGCCCAGCGCGCCATAGCGCAGCGACGAGCCGAAAAGCCATGGCTCCAGCAGGATGGCTGCGCCCCAAAGCACGCCCCCCATAAGCGCGCTAGAAAGCAGAATGCGCGGCGCTTTTGCCCGTAGGCGCGGATCAATCGCGGCGGCGGCTCCCAGCTTTTTGCTGCCCAGCCACAGCAATATCAGCATGGACCAGCCCGCCACGCTGGTGCCGATCGCGGCGGCCAGATAGCCGATATAGGGGGCCAGCCCGATGGCCAATGCGGCATTGACTACCATCGAAACCAGTGCAAAACGAAACGGGGTTTTGGTATCTTCGCGGGCAAAAAACAGCGGCGCAAGCACCTTGGCCAACACAAAGCTCGGCAGCCCCGCGCCATAAATCGCCACCGCCAGCGCCGTATTGGCGGTATCCACCGCATCAAACGCCCCGCGCTGAAACAGCACCGAAACCAGCGCATAGGGAATCACCATCAGCGCCACCGCCGAAGGCAGGGTAAGCGCCAGCGAAAACTCGGCGGCGCGATTAAGGCTATGGTTGCCCCCCGCCTCGTCCCTGGCGCGCAGCCGGCGCGAAAGATCGGGCAAAAGCACCACGCCAATGGCAATGCCCACCACCCCGAGCGGCAGCTGGTAAAGCCGGTCCGCATAGGAAAGCCACGCCACCGCGCCATCAAAATAGGACGCCACCTGTCGCCCGACCAGCAAATTGACCTGCACCACCCCCCCCGCCAGCGCAGCGGGAAAGGCAATGATCGCCAGCCGCTTCATTTCGGGCGAAAGGCGCGGGCGTCGTGGCAAGAGCGTAATCCCCGCCTTATGCGCCGCCCACCAGACCAGTGCCATCTGCGCCACGCCAGCCAAAAGCACCGCCCATGAAAGCGCCTCTCCCACTTCCCAACCCATGATCTGCGCCAGATACATCGCGGCCACGAGGATGATATTGAGCAAAACCGGCGCCGCCGCCGCCGCCGCAAAACGGCCCAGCGCATTCAGCACCCCGCTTAATAGCGCCGCCAGCGAGATAAACAGAATATAGGGGAAAACAATGCGGCCATAATCCACCGTCAGGGCAAAGCGGGCATCATCGGCAAAGCCGCTCGCCATCGCCAGCACCAGAAACGGCATGAATATCTGCCCCAGCAAAACCGTGGCCAGCACGATACTGGCCAAGCCCGAAAACGCCTCGCGGGCAAAATCTTCGGGTTTGTCCTGCGCCTCCACCTTTTTGGCAAACATCGGCACAAAGGCGGTATTAAAGGCCCCCTCGGCAAAGAAACGGCGAAACATATTGGGCAGGGCGAAAGCAATCAAAAACGCCTGCGCCATCGGGCCGGACCCCATCGCCGCCGCGATCATGATATCGCGCACAAAGCCCAGAACCTTTGAGGCCAACGTCCAGATGCCAACGGTAAAAAAACCCGAGGCGAGGCGGATTTTGTGGATCATCCCCCGGCCTTTTTGATGATGGCGTTATATAGCCTGGTGCGAAGCGCCGCGCGTTTTTCCTCGGCGTGGATTTTATGGCCAAACAGGTCTTTGACGTAAAATGTATCTACCGCCTGCTCGCCATAAGTAGCGATAATCGCGGAGGAAATAGAAATGCTATTGGCGCTCAGGGTGCGGGCTATATCATGGATTAGCCCGGGCCGGTCGCGGGTGTCTACCTCGATAATGGTATAGATTTCCGAGCCTTCATTATCAAAGCTGATCGAGGTCGGCACCTTGAAATCCCGCTCGCGCGGTTTGATTACATCGCGGGCTTTCAGGGCGTCGCGGGTGATGATCTCGCCATTCAGCGTGCGCGAAATCATCTTGCGCAGCCGTGTCAGGCGGGATTTTTCATAGGGCGCGCCTTCGCTATCCTGAATCCAGAATACCGCCGTTGCAAGACCATCGGAGCTGGTATAGGTGCGCGCGTCCACCACATTGGCCCCCACCAGCGCCAAAGCCCCCGCAAGGCGGGCAAAAAGCCCCGGATGATCATGCATCACAAAGCAGGCGCGGGTGGCATCGCGCTCCAGATCCGCCTTGATATCGGAGATGAAAGGCTCCTCGCCCAGCTTCTTGATCAGCTTGGCAAAGGCTTTGTGGGTGCGGGTATCCAGCCCCAGCCAATAGGGGGTATAATGCCGTTCCAGCTCAACGGTAATCTCGGATTTTTTCCATTTTTTCAGAGCCTTGGCCAGCTTGGAGCGGGCCTCGTCCTCGCGCTGGGACTGGCTTTGCGCCTGCGCGCCGCCGGTAAGCAAATCATGCGTGGCGCTATAAAGCTGGCGTAAAAGCATGGCTTTCCAGTTGTTCCACACATCCGGCCCCACGCCGCGAATATCGCATACGGTCAGCACCAGAAGCAGCTTCAGCCGCGTCACCGATTTCACCTGTTTGGCAAAATCCTGCACCGTGCGAAGGTCCGATATATCGCGCTTTTGCGCCACATCCGACATTAGCAGATGATGGCGCACCAGCCATTCCACCAGCTCGGAATCCGCCGCATCCAGGCCAAGGCGCGGGCATAGCTCGGCGGCGATGCGCGCCCCGGCAATTTCATGCGCTTCTTGCCGGCCCTTGGCGATATCATGCAGCAAAAGCGCCACATAAAGCACCTTGCGGTTAATCCCCGCTTTCAGGATTTTGGAGGCGATCGGCAGATCCTCCACCAGCCCTTGCTGCTCGATCTTGGATAGATTCGAGATCACCTGAATGGTGTGTTCGTCCACGGTATAGCTATGATACATATTGAATTGCATCATCGCCACGATGCGGCCAAAATCGGGGATAAACGCCCCCAGCACCCCCAGTTCGTTCATCCGCCGCAGGGCGCGCTCGGGGTTGTTATGCGAGAGCAAGAGATCCAGAAATATCCGGTTGGCCTCGGGGTTGGCGCGAAAATCATCATCCACCAGATGCAGATTACGCGCAATCAGGCGCATGGCGTTCGGATGAATCAGAATACCGCTGCGCAGCCCTTCCTCGTAAAGCCGCATAAAATTGATCGGATCACTCAGAAACGCCTCTTGATCCACCACATCAAGGCGGCCATCGCGCAGGGTATAGCCGCGCGGAGTGCCGTCTCCGCCCCAGCTAAAGGCGCTTTTCAGCCAGCGGCCAATGCCCGGCTTGGCCTTCACATGGCGGGCCTCGAGGTCGGTCAGAAATATCCGCGTCAGCTCGCCCACATGGGTGGCATGGCGAAAATAGAGCTGCATAAAGCGCTCCACCCCGCGCATGCCCGCGCTATCCTCAAAGCCCAGCACCCGCGCCAGCTCCACCTGCATGTTGAAGCTCAGCTTTTCGGAGGCGCGCTTGCTCAGCAGGTGCAGATGGGTGCGCACGGTCCATAAAAAGCTCTCGGCCTCGATAAACAGCTCGCATTCGTCTTTGGTCAGCATGCCGGCCTTTACCAGATCATCCGGCCCCGCCGCGTGATTGATATATTTGGCGATCCAGAAAAGGGTTTGCAGATCGCGCAGGCCGCCCTTGCCCTCCTTCACATTGGGTTCCACCACATAGCGCGCGCCGCCATGGCGGCTGTGGCGCTGGCCGCGCTCCTCCAGCTTTGCCTCGATGAATTCAGCCGCGGTGCCGGTGAAAAGATCTTTCCAGAGCCGCGCGTCCAGCTCGATGGCCAAGGCCTCGTCGCCGCACACAAAGCGCTGCTCCAGCATGGCGGTGCGGATAGTGTAATCCTCGCGGCCAAGGCGGATGCAATCATCCACCGTGCGGGTGGAATGGCCCACCTTCAGGCCCAAATCCCACAGGGAATATAGCGTGCTTTCAATCACGCTCTCGCCCCATGCGGTTTGCTTGTAGGGGGTCAGGAATAGCAGGTCTATATCGGAAAAAGGTGCCATCTCGGCGCGCCCGTAGCCGCCCACAGCCACCACGCTCAGCCGCTCGCTGGAGGTGGGGTTATAAGCCGGATGCAGGTGCCTGATCGTGGTCGACAGCACCTGGCGCACCACCTGATCGGCCAGCCACGCATAGGCACGGGTAGCGCTGCGGCCCTGATAGGGCTCTACGGTTAGCGCCGCCTCGATACAGGCACGACCATCCTGCATGCGCGCCTTGACCTCGCTTACCAATATGGCCCGGATTTCGGTTTTGTCTTTGGCGGAAAACAGCTTTTCATCCAGCGCCTGCTGCACCAGAGCGGGGTTCCAGATATCATCGGGCGAGCCAATATGCCCGCCCAATGTAAGATCGTTCAGCTCGTATTCCAAGGGCTAGGTTCCGGGGCTGCCAAAGCTGCGCGGGGCAGGAGAGATCATGGTTGCAGCCCCGTCCTGCAGCTGCATAATCGCCAGACCGCGCTCGTTGGTGCCGTCCGCATTAAAACGGAAAATGCCGGTAACACCGGCAAAGCCGGAAGGGGTGGTAAGCTGCTGCTTGGAAAAAGCATTATTGCTGCCCGCCGCGCGGGCGCTGCTGATCATGGCACCCACGGCGGCGATGCCGTCATAGGCGAGGCCCGCCAGCGCATGCGCCTCGGTGCCATAGGCCAGCTGATAGCGGGTTTCGAATTGGAGCGTTAGCGCCGGGTCCGGCACGGCAAACCAGCCGCCTTGCAGGCTAGGGGTTACCAGCACCTCGTTGGAGCTGTCCCAGCGGCTTAGCCCCATAAACTGCGCGTCGCGCTTGGTGCGGAAGCGGTTGGAGGCGAGCGACGCGGTGATAAACCCGAGCCCGCGCAAAGGCGAATCGGTGAAAAACGCGGCATTGGCCCCGCTACCGCGCAGCGCCTCGGCAATGCCCGAAGCCGCTTCGCCCATTTCGGCAAGGGCGAGCGGATAGGAAACCGCAACCGCGGTGGTGCCACCGGCGCGGGCAATGGCGCGCTCGATCGCGGCGCGGCCGTTTTCACCCGAAATACCTTCCTGGTAAACAATCGCAAAATTCGATTTCCCCTGCGCCACACTTTGGCGCACCAGCCGGCTGGCAACCGAATCATAGGTCGTGCCCATGATAAACACATTGCCACCCGCCACCGAAGGGGTGTTGGAGAAGCTGAGAATATTTATACCCGCACGGGCCGCAATCGGCGCGATGGCCGCTGTGGAGGTGGAATAAAGCGGCCCGACAATGATTTGCGCACCGTCTTCCACCGCGCGGTTGGCGGCGGCCACGGCCATTTCCGCATTGCCGCCGGTTTCATAAACCCGCAAATCAATATTGGCGCCATTCAGGTCCCGCTCGGCCATGCGGGCGGCATTTACCATGCTTTGCGCCAGGCTTTCGGTAACCGCATTGCCCGAGGCCAGCGGCACCATCAGCGCCACCACCACCGGCTGGTTGGGATTGACAGCGGCAGTGGGGCCGGCAAAGTTTACTGGCTCGCAAGCGGAAAGGCCAAAGGCCAGCCCCAGAAAAGCAAGCGGACGAATAAAGCGACGGGATAAAAAATTGCTAAAAGACATATTTCCTCACAAGGCTAAATTGCCGATTATGGACTCGGCCAAAAACTAAGGGTAAAGCCTGCGCAGGGCTATGTAAACGACGAGAAAAGGTATTCTAGCATATGGGCGGCATTTCACCAAAACCAACCGCCGGGTTATATCTTGTAGCGACCCCGATCGGCACGGCGGCGGACATCACCCTGCGCGCGCTTGATCTGCTGCAAAATGCCGATATTCTGGCCGCCGAAGATACCCGCCAAGCCCGCAAGCTGATGGATATCCATGGTATTGCCCTGAATGGCCGCCCGCTTTTGCCCTATCACGATCATAATGGCGCCAGCATGCGCCCGCGCCTGCTGGAGGCGGTAAAGCAAGGCAAGGTGGTGGCCTATGTTTCCGATGCCGGCACGCCTTTGATCGCCGATCCGGGCTATCAGCTGGCGGCGGGGGCGATCGAGGCGGGCTTGCCGCTGGCCTCGGCTCCGGGGGCCTCGGCGGTGCTGGCGGCGCTTTCGGTAGCCGGTTTGCCGACCGACAGGTTTTTGTTTGCCGGCTTTGCGCCGGTGAAAATGGTGGCACGCAAGGCGTTCTTTGCCGAATTCGCGGCAGTGCCGGCCACCTTGGTGTTTTATGAAGCGCCCCGCCGGCTGGGCGATAGCCTAAGCGCCATGCTGGAGGTTTTTGGCGATCGCCCTGCCGCCATGTGCCGCGAGCTGACCAAGAAATTCGAGGAGGTCACGCGCGGTTCGCTTGCTGAACTGGCGGCGCATTATGCCGAAATCCCCGCGCCCAAGGGTGAGGCGGTGGTGGTGGTCGGCCCGCCCCTGAAAGCCGCCGCAACAGCCGAGGCGATTGACGCGGCCCTGATCGAGGCGCTCAAGCATAATCGGGTAAAAGACGCCGCCGCCGAGGTGGCCGCCGCTTTTGATCTGCCGCGCAAGCCGCTTTACCAGCGCGCGCTGGAGCTGGGGCAAAAATGAGCGGCAAAACGGCGTTTCATAATGGCATGGCCGCCGAGGATATCGCCTTGCGGGCTTATGAAACGCGCGGGGCCAAGCTTTTGGCGCGGCGCTGGAAGGTGCGCGAGGGCGAGATTGACCTGATCGTGGAGCTTGCTGGCGTGCTGGTTTTTGTCGAGGTCAAAGCCCGCCCGACCCTTGAGCAGGCGCTGGGCGCGCTCTCACCTGCGCAGCAGGCGCGGCTGCTGGCCTGTGCTTCGCAATATCTGGCAAAACACGCCAGCCTGAACGCCGATTGCCGCTTTGATCTGGCGGCGGTGGA
>JALSHK010000440.1 GCA_026982275.1 Paracoccaceae bacterium
ACCTGCCAAAGCCCGGGCTTGCGGGCGCTTTTGGCTTGCCAGCGCGCCAGAGTATTCTCGCCATTCTTGTGGTTGTTTCCACCCTGGCCTTCCCCTCTCTGCAATCGATGCTTATCTCGCCATTCAGGGCGGCTTTTGGCGCGCGCGAGGGCTTTGTGAAGCTGCCGCTGCAAGATGAAAATCTGGCGGATATCTATTTGAAGCGCGGCAAGGTTCTGACTGCACGATTCGATAGCCCGGTGCCCGGGCTTGCCCCTTCTCTCCCCCTGCGCGAGCCGGTGGTTCTGAATGATTATCGCTTCCCGGATTGCCAGAGCGATCGCTCGCCAGTGGCAATGGCGCTGGCGATGGTGCGGGAAATGGAAGCCAATGGCGAGGCGATCGGCAAGCAGGTTTTGACAGCGGATATTCTGAGCGCAAGCTGGCTGCTGGGCAATGTCGCAAGGGTGGAGGGGGCGGCACCCTGGTATTACGGAGGCGATTCAGGGCTGGAGCATGCTGAATATCTTTCAGTGCCGCTTTGCCCGGTGCGGCAAACCTCGCGCAAACAAATGACAGATCGGTTTCTGGCGGCCGATATAGCGCTGGAGGAGGTGTTTCGCTCGGATCTTCAGGTGTTGTTTCGAGTGGGAAGAAACGGCAGCTAGACCGGCTGCACCATATGGGCTGCCAGATATGTGACAAAACCGCCTGCCAGCGCAAATCCTACCGGAAAGCGCCGCCGCCAGCCCGAGCCCTGATAGGATATCCAGCCCTCGGGTGCCATTTTGAGCTTGCCAAACAGCCAGTGGGTCAGCACCGAAAGCAGAGCGGCCAGCGAGACAAACATCGCAAAGCTCACCAGCTCCCGTGTGTCGACAAAAGGGATCAGCGCCGAGGCGAATTTCAGATCCCCCGCAGGCACCAAGCGCGCGGCAAAGATCGCAAGGCTGGCCAAAAGTGCGATAAAACCATAGAGCAGGCTGCGGATATATTCGGAAAAAGGCAGCACAATTGGCCCGAGGATGATAAACACAATCACCAGACTGATGGGGAGTATATTCGGGATTTTCAAAAACTTCAGATCGCTCCATGTGGCGTAAACGCAAAATGGAAAGGTGACAACCAGAAATACTATAGCCCAATATGCCATGCTATGCCTATAAACCCACATTTGTTGACAAGGCGCGCAACGCATCGACTGCCGCCGCAAAATATCGCGGATGGGTATCGATTGCCTGCTCCAGAAGGCCGCGGGCAATGTCCCTATCGCCAAGCTTTACCGCCTCGCGCGCGGTATAATATAGTAAAATCGCGCGCTCTTCATCCGTCATCGGCACCACTGGCAGGCTATATTCGCGCCGCATCGCCCGCACGATCACCAGGTTGGTTTTGGCTGCGAATAGCGAAGGGTCCGAGCGTAGCGCCTGCCGGAAGAGCTTCTCGGCATTCTCCAGATCCCCGCGGCTTTGCTTGGAAAACCCCCAGTTATTCAGGGTGGAAGCGGGGGTGGTAGTAAGGCCGCGCGCTATATCATAGAAACTGTCCGCCTTGCCCCATTCTTTGTTATAGTCGGCAATAATCGCTTCCAGCCGATAACGGTTGAAGGTTTCGAATGTGGGTGGGATCGCGTCGAGCTGGGCTTCGCCCTCGGCCCAGGCCCCGTTACGGATATAGGCATCGGCCATCGCGATGCGATCTTCGTTGGTTAGCAATCCGGCTTCGGCCATGCTTTCATAAATCAGAACAGCTTCGGCATGTTTGCCGGCTTTGGCCAGGGATAGCGCAAGGCCGCGTTTTAGATCGATGCGCTCCGGTTCCTGGGCGACGGCATTGCGAAAATAGGCCACCGCGCGCTCGGGATCCGCCAAATTCAACATGATATCGGCGGTATCCGCATCATTCATGATGTTTAGCTCGTCCTGCGGTAGCTGCCGCTCGGCATCCGTGATTGCGCTTTGGCAGGCACCAAGGAGCATTACCGAAAAAAGGAGGGTGAGTTTTGTGCTTCGCATCTTGTCCCCGTCTATATGTTGTTACTGCCCAAGTAATAGGTAGCGCCCATTGCCTCGCCGGACTAGTGCGAAATTGTATTCCTCGGGGATTTCCGCCGAGTTTTCTTCGGAAAGGCGGGTTGCAAGGATGAGATTTCCGCGAATTTCATCGGAATTGCCGTTATCCAGGGCAAAAGCCCGTTGAAAGCTGGTGCGTGCCAGCAGATATTTCCCGGCGTTGATTTGCACTACCCCCAGATTATTCCACGCCGCGACAAATTCCGGATCCTGCTCTACAGCGCGCTGCAGGAATTTTTCGGCCTGCCCCAATCTCCCCAGCCGCAAATTTGCCGAACCGATAGCGCTCATCACATCCACATTCAGCCCGTGGGTGCGCACCGCGCGGGTATAGGCGGTGAGGGCCAGCTCGAATTCTCCGGCGGCCATCAGCCGATGGCCTACGACAAGCCCGTCTACCGCTTGGGTAATACGGGGGGTGCCGGGCGGCGGTGCCACGCCCTCACGAATGTTGGGCAGGCCTTCGGGCTGGCTTGCACAGGCACCAAGCAGCAATAATACCCCCAGCAGAGGCAAACGGCACAGCACCTACTGGCCTCCACCCAGAAGATTCACATAAATATCGTAAATCGACGGGCCAACCAGAATGATCAGAAGCGGGGGCACGGTGAAAAGCATGGTGCCCAGCGTCATTTTGGTCGGTAGTTTATTGGCTTTTTCCTCGGCCCGCATGATGCGTTTATCGCGCATTTCAAAGGCATAAACCCGAAGCGCATCCGAGATCGAGGTGCCGAAATTGGCCGACTGGATAAGCACGGTCACAAAAGAACTGATATCGGCAATGCCACAGCGCTCGCCCAGATCGCGCAGTACCGTCACCCGCTCCTTGCCCGCCCGCAGCTCGTTGGCCACAACCTCGAATTCCTGTGATAGCGGCAGGTTGGAATGTTTGATTTCGGCGGCGACCCGCACGATAGATTGATCCAGAGATTGCCCGGCCTCAACACATACCAGCATCAGATCCAGCGCATCCGGGAATCCGTTTTCAAGCTCGCCCATTCGGGATTTGCGCTTTTTATCAACCCACATATTGGGCAGATAATAGCCAAGCGAGCCGGGGATCAGGATATACATCGCCAACTGGCTGGTAGTGAGTTCACCACCGCTAAGCAGCACATAAATAACGCCGGCAGCCAGAAAGCCGATTCCAACCAGCATACGGATGAAATTGAAATTTCCGACGGCACCGCGAGAAGAATAGCCGGCTTGCAACAGGCGCAGCTTGGCGGAGGTTAGCTCATCTTCGTTTTGCGGGGTGAGATAGGCCTCGAATTTGTGCAGGTTGATTTTGCCACTATCATAGCGCAAATTTATCTTCCCTTTGCCTTCGGGTTTTTTCTTGCTAAAGGCGCCTCCGGCGACAGGACCGCGCCCAAGCTTGGCAAAAGGGTCGTCGCCCTTTTTCAGCAGGAGCGGTAGCGAAAGCAGGATCAGGAATATCCCCAGCCCGCCGGCCACCATGATCGGGCCGAGCGGCCCCAGGAGCGCGGTAATGAATTCAAGAGAGGTGCTGATCATATTTGATCCTTTCAAACCGGCCTAAACCTTAAAATTGACCATCATTTGCATAAAGATAATATTCACAACAAGAAACACCAGAACAACAGCTGCCAGTGGTAAAAACACGGGTGTATTTTCAACACCGTCATAATAGCCGGGCTGCATCACATTGATCGCCACCAGCGCGATAATCGGAAAGAATGACAAAAACCAGCCAGACCATTTGGCCTCGGCCGTAATGGCATCCACGCGGCGGAAAAGCTTGAAGCGGGAACGGATCACCTTGCCCAGACCATCCAGGATTTCTGCAAGATTGCCGCCGGACTGGCTCTGGATCGACACCGCAACGGCGAGGAAGCGCAAATCCTGCACATCTACCCGCTCGGTCATTTTGCGAAGAGAATCAGAAATTTCCGCCCCGAAATTCGCCTCATCCACCAGAATGCCGAATTCGGTGCCCAGCGGATCGGGCATTTCTTGTGCCACAATATTCACCGAGCTGGCAAAAGGATGCCCCACCCTCAGCGAGCGCACCATCAGCTCCACCGCATCGGGGAGCTGCTCTTCAAACAGATCCATACGCTTTTTGGCCTTGGAGGCCAGCCAGACATATACCGCGCCATACCCCATGATGATCGAGACAATGATCCGCATGGTAAGGCTGGCAGAGGTGGCAAGGGTGAGGGCTGCAAAAGTCAGCACGATCAGCAAAAGCACAATGGCAAGCAGCGCATTCGGAGTGAAGGCAATATTGGCGATCGAAGCCTTTTTGGACAGCATGCCGATCACCGGCAGGCGCAGGGTGCGGGAATGCTGCTCGCGCTCCTTGCGCAGGGTTTCCATAACCGATTCCCGGCTTTCGCCTTTTTCCAGTAGCTGCAAGCGGCGGTTTACCCGGCTTTCAAGCCGCACGGATTTGCCAAAGACCGCAAGGTAAATGCCTTCGATCAAAAACAGAACAGCCGCAAATATAACCGCATAAATCAGGGGTTCTATGCTCATAATCAGGTCTCCGAAGAAGCGGTATAAACCGGGGCGTCAGTAAACAGAGTCGCGGGAATATGATAGCCCCACTGCTGAAATCGTTCCATAAAACTGGAGCGCAATCCCGTGGCGGTGAAATGGCCACGGATCGTGCCATCCTCGTCCACGCTGTCGCGCTGGAATTTGAATATTTCCTGCATGGAAATAATCTCGCCCTCCATGCCGGTGATTTCGGTAATCGAAACCATGCGCCGGGAGCCGTCCGTCAGGCGCGAGACTTGCACGATAAGATTAACCGCTGATGAAATTTGCCCCCGGCTGGCCTTTGTCGGCATATCCACGCCTGACATCGCGATCATGTTTTCAAGGCGCGAAAGGCTGTCGCGTGCGGAATTCGCGTGAATGGTGGTCATCGAGCCATCATGGCCCGTGTTCATGGCTTGCAGCATATCGATCACCTCGTCGCCACGGGTTTCGCCAACGATAATGCGATCCGGGCGCATCCGCAGGGCGTTGCGCAAAAGATCACGCTGGGAAACCTCGCCCTTGCCTTCCACATTGGCGGGGCGGCTTTCCATCCGGCCCACATGGATCTGCTGAAGCTGAAGCTCGGCGGTGTCTTCAATGGTTACGATACGCTCATTCGCCCCGATAAAACCTGAAAGCGCATTGAGCGTTGTGGTTTTGCCCGAGCCGGTCCCGCCACTGACGATGATATTGAGGCGCGTGGCCACCGCCGCTTGCAGATAGGTTGCCATCGGCTCGTTAAAGGCTCCAAACTGGATCAATTCCTCGATCGAAAGCTTTTCCTTGGAGAATTTACGAATGGAAACCAATGCACCATCCACCGCGCAAGGCGGCACCATGGCATTGAAGCGAGAGCCGTCTTGCAGCCGCGCATCGACATAGGGGTGGCTTTCATCCACCCGCCGGCCCACGGCAGAAACGATTTTATCGATCACCCGCAGCAGGTGACGATCATCCTTGAAGCGCACCGGCGTCAGTTCGAGCTTGCCTTTACGCTCGACAAAAACCTGGAACGGGCCATTGATCAGAATATCATTCACGGTTTCATCGCGCAAAAGCGGCTGAATCGGGCCAAGGCCGGTAACCTCGTCCATCAGATCCTGCAACAGCTCTTTCTGGTCCTGGCCGTTCAGCACAACGCCCATTTCATGGATGCCTTCGCGGGCGATCGCGGCGATCTCGCGGCGAAGATCGGACTCTGCGGCTTGGTCAACGGCAGACAGATTGAGATTCTCCAGCAAGCGCTTATGGATTTCCATCCGGAGCGACATCAGCTTATCCAGCCGCTTTTGCTCTTTCTGCTGGGCTTCAATCTCCTCCGGTGTCAGATCCTGATCCCCGCTCGGGCGGGCTTTGTGAATGACTTCTGGCTCAAGCGAAAGCTCGCCTACAATCGGCTGGGTTTCCGCTGCGGGCTGTTGTTGATTTTGCTTGAAACGTCCGAACATGCATTCACTCCGATTAGTCTACCACTACCGCGGCGCGGGCTTCGACCGTAAGGTCGACCAGCGTAGCGGCGATTTTCTTGATTTCTTTGCGAAGCTGGTTTTTAGCGGCGGAATCCGCCAAAGGCTCGCCTTGATCGCCGGCCTGGGTGACCGCTTTGCCGCCATCGGGCAGCAGGATATTGATCTCGATGCCGAGGCTTTCCGAAAAACGCCCAACCCGGGTTTTGCCGTTCAAATCCGCAAAGCCCGGGGCGCGGTTCAGGATATACTGGATTTTTTCTCCGGGCAGGTCTTCGCCGCGCAGCACGCGCAAATAGCGCATCAGGTTTTGCGCCGATCGCATATCCAGCTCGAGCAGGGTGAAATAGGTTTCGGCTTGGGTCAGCACCGTGGCGGACCAGTCTGTCAGGGCTTTTGGCAGGTCGACAATGATGAAATCATAACGGGATTGCAACAATTTCAGCATTTTTTCGATATATTCGCCATCGACAATATCCAGCGGCAGCACCTCGGGCGGCGAGGTCAGCACGGCCAAAACCGACTTATAGGAGGTCATGGCCTGCGCCAGCGTATCTCCGGCGAGGCTGTCCGGATCGGTCAGGATTTCGAAAACAGGGTCGCGCCGCGCCATATCAAGCAAGGTGGCAACCGAACCAAACTGGAAATCCAGATCCACCAATGCGACGCGCATATCGTCTTTGCGGGTGTGAATCGCCATTTCCCAAGCCAGATTCACGGCAAATGTCGAAGAGCCAACGCCACCGGCCGCGCCGTAAACCGGAAGGATTACCCCGTTCCGGGATTTTTTTGTCATAAGCTCTGCCGGTGCGGATTTCTTTTTTTCCCGTATCCGCTGGAAAATGTTCGAAAGGGCGTTATCGGGCAGGGGGTAAGGCACAAAATCATCGGCACCGAGCTTCAGCAAGTGGTGCAAGGCGGTCGGGGAAACGTCTTTTGCAATCAGGATGACGATAAAGCCCCCCTTTATTGCCGCGCGCACAAAACTGTCGATCGGCTCAAGATCCTGCTCGTCAGCCGCATCTACACAAACGATCAGGAATTCGTCGCCGCTCATGTTTCCGCGGCCAAGCATCTCTCCGGCGGCAGAAACGGTAATACTACCCCAGTTCTGGCCGAAAAGGCCCTGAAGGTCTTTACTCAACTCTTCAAAACTCTCGGACCTGGAGGCAATCGCAAAAGCGTCCATTTTCCGGTCCATTAATTTTAACAACGCCAAAAGAGCACCTCGATAGTTAGATAAGCGTGGATTAGATACAACTATGGTTAATTAATTATACTATTTGCACCCCTAAGGGAACAAAAGTAAAATTGAACGGATTTGAAGTGAAATGACACGACTCACCCTCTGAAACCATCACAAATAGACACATACTGTAAAACCATGAACTATTACGCGAAGATCCGCCTATGGGCCTATCATCAGGGATTAACTATATTTAAACGCTAATGAAATTGCAAGATATGCCTGCGCAAATAAAAACCCCTCCCGGCGGGGCCGGAAGGGGGGGGAGAGGAGGAAATTCCGGAAAAACCGGGCTAGTTGAGCGAGAGGGCGGATGACGAGGCCAGATCGCCGCCACCGCTGACATAATTGCCATAGACGATAACGGCTCGTTTGCCGTCAAAATCGGATGGCGAGGTATTGGGCGCAAAGCCTACAACATCTGTAACCGTGCGCCGGTTGAGCCGCTCGCGATCCGGCGTGTTGACTACCGGCTGGGTTTCTCCGAGTGAGGAATAGGCTTCGAGCCGGTTGCGGGGCACCCCTTGGGCCACAAGGAAATTGACCACGGCCCGCGCCCGGCGCAAGCCAAGGCGACGGTTGTAGGCATCAGAGCCGACCTTGTCTGTGTGGCCATATACCCGGAATTTCACGGTTTCTGTGGCGATGATCCATTGTGCTTGCTGGCGCAATATCCTTTGGGCTTCTCCGTCGAGCCGGGTCGAGTTGAAGTCGAAATTGACCATGGTTGGCACATCTTCGCGGAACTGCTTGGACAGATTTTGCAAATAGGCTACAGAGCCGCCTTGTCCGGTTTGCACCAGAAAGTTTTGCTCGCTGGCATCCGAGAAGCTGATCTGGTTTGGCAGGGTGCCTGCGGTTTCGAGGCAGCCTCCAAGGGCAATCAATGCGGTAAAGCCGATGATTTTATTTAGCGTTTTCATGATCCTACTCCATCACATAGCCGGCGGAGCCATTAAGGCCCAGCTGGGTAATCGAGCTTCTGGGGGCGGCGCCTTCGGTGCGGCCTGTCAAGAATAGCTCGGCTTCTGTTGGAATGCGCATCCGGTCCGTTGGCAGGGCCAGCGCGTTGGTGGAGGTCGGGGTTACCAGATGCGGGGTAACGATGATCACCAGCTCGGTCTGTCTGCGCTGGAATTCCGCAGAGCGAAACAGCGCCCCGAGAATGGGAACATCGCCAAGCCAGGGCACCTGACCGGAAAGATCGCTGAAATCATCCTGAAGCAAGCCCGCAATCGCAAAGCTCTGGCCGTCGCGCATCTCGACCGTGGTGCTGGCGCGGCGCACCTTGAAGGCCGCAATCGAAAGCCCGGTGGCGGAGGTGAAGGATGTATCCTTGTCGATCGAGCTTACCGTGGTTTCAAGCTCCAGATTGATGAGATCACCGTCAATAACGGTCGGCAGGAAGTTCAGCTCCACCCCGAACGGACGATAGGTAACGGTAATCGAGTTGGAATCATTGTCGCCCTGCACCGGAACCGGATATTCTCCACCGGCAAGGAAGCTGGCGGATTGGCCGGAAATGGCCACAATATTGGGTTCGGCCAGGGTGCGGGCCATGCCCTTGCTTTCCAGCGCCTCGATCAGCACATTTACCGCCAGACCGCCAATGCCAAAGCCGATGCCGATGGCCCCGCTGGAAGCTGCGCTCGAGCTTACACCACCTGTGGTGACACCAAAGCTGCCACTACCCAGAGCGACGCTGTTAGTTGCGATCCCGTTATCGATCCCGACAGAAGAGCCAAGGCTTTTCGCGACCGAACGCTGCATTTCTGCAAAACGCACTTGCAGCATCACCTGCTGCGAGCCACCCACCATCATCAGGTTGGTGACCTTGCCCGGGGCATAGCGCTCGGCCAGCTCCAAAGCGCGATCCACCTTGCGAGAGCCTGAAACCCGGCCCGAAAGCACAATACCGTCATTGGCGGTGCGCACTTCGATCGGTTCGTTTGGAAGAATTTCCGCCAACCGCTCTTTGAATTCCGCAATATCGGGAGATACCCGCACATCTACATTGGCAACCAGCCTGCCATCTTGATCAAAGATCGTCAGCGTCGTTGCGCCCGGGGTTTTCCCGAGTACATAAATCGAGCGGTCCGAAAGTGAAGCAATATCGGCAATGGCCGGATTGGCCACCGATAGCTCTGCAAACGGGCGGTCGCTTTCAACAACGATAGCGCGATTGACCGAAACGGAAATCTTGCTGGCCACCGCACCACGGGAAACGGTTAGCACTGCATTTTGCGCAAAGACCGAGCTGGCCATTGGCGCGGATAGAACGAATCCCATCAGACCCGCCCTAATCAGGGTGTTTAACTGCATTGTGATCCTGCCTCTCAAAACCACTATATGAAAATCGATGAACGGATCTTTTGCCCGTCCTTGCGAACAGCATGGCTCAAATCGGATTCAATTGCAAGAATCAATGTGTTAGATAGTACTGTTGAAGTCATATTTACCAAAAAACGCGGCACCAGGCCGCGTTTTCTTGCTCAAGTCGATGTTGTTTTGCTCAGTCGCAAGGCACTTCGATCTGAACGACCTCCACCCCGCGCCGCTCGCGGCGATAGCAGACCGGAGCTTCCTCTACCTCTATGATTTCATTGCCAATTAATGAAGATGTGTCCACTTCAAGCGTGCCCGTCGTGCTGGTATCTTCAACCCCTCTGAGCGACAGGGTCAGGCTGCCGGAGGATTGGAACTGTACCAAATTTGCAACAATACTCGGAGAAACTTGCAATGTGACCGTTCTGGCGACGGTTGGACGCAGGGTGTTTTGCTCGGATTGCTGGTCGATTGCGATAATTTTGACCTTTTCGAGGATCAAAATCGTAACAACCTTGTTCCGGCTTTGACCGGTCCAGTAGATATCGACCTCATCGCCGGGTTGAATGAAGCCGGAAACGCCCGAAGCCACATCCACCCGAATGGCAAAGGCGCGGGTGCCCGGCTCCAGCAGGGTGTTCACCCCGATATCCTCGCCGAAATCGGTTATTTTGGAATTCAACAGCGGCTCGCCCGCCTCAACGGGACGC